>DATHMF010000011.1 GCA_035487355.1 Terriglobales bacterium
TACACCGGGAATTTCCCTGCATGAGATGCGCGCCAAAGCGCGGCGCCTGCAGCAGGCGGAAAAGCAAGTGGACCTGCTCATCGTGGATTACCTGCAGCTCATGTCCATTTCTTCCACCGGTGGCAGGCGTCCTGAAAACCGCACTCAGGAAGTCAGCGCCATCTCGCGCGGACTCAAGGCATTGGCCAAAGAGATGCGCGTGCCCGTGATTGCGCTCTCGCAGTTAAGCCGCGCCCCTGAGAGCCGCGGCGGAGACCACCGCCCCCAGCTTTCCGACCTGCGCGAATCCGGCTCCATTGAGCAGGATGCCGACGTGGTGGCCTTTATCTTCCGCGAAGAGGTTTACATGAAATCCGACGAGGCCGAAGCCAAAGGCGTAAGCGGAGTCGCCGAGCTAATGATCGCCAAGCAGCGCAACGGCCCCACGGGAAACATCAAGCTGGCATTCCTCAAATCTTCAACCCGCTTTGAATCCATGGTCATGGGCGAGTGATTCCAGTCCCCGGGGATCCTCAACATCACTCTGAAAATGCGATAGCACCATAGTTTCAGTTTGGGAATAAAGCCATAAATATTCCCAAAATGGAATTTTATTTACAATTATTTTTACATGCCACTTTCCTTTTCCGGGCTATAATCCTCGCCCTCAGGGGATTTCCTTAAAACAACTCAAATTCTTCGCTGGAGGTCGGTATGCCACAGGGGTCGCGCTTGTGCGCTTTTCTCGCCGGTTTTGTCGTGTTAGCTGTCACATTTGCCATAGGTCAAGCCAACAACAACGCTTCTGCTTCAATTTCGGGAAAGACAAGCTTGCCTCTCCCGGCTTCGAATGGAATGCGCAACGCACCTGCAGGCGCCACGGCCCCGGGTAATTCCCCGCCGGTGCTCATGGCCCAACTGCGTCCACAGTTGATATGGCGTAAGACCTCTCCCAGCGCTGAAAATCCGGATGGCCCGGTGTTATATCAGATCATCTTCCGCAGCAGCGCCACGCCCAACCATATTCCCCGGATTGCGCCCAATTTCACTCTCACCAACTCGCTGATCAGCGATAACGGCAGCCAGGTAGCTATTGGTTCGCTTTCCATCAGCAGCACGGGCATCATTACGTTTAACGGTGCGCAAACCTTTCCGGGATCGGTCAATAGCGTGACCTCAGGCAACAGCTTCATCACCATTGGCGGCACGGCGACCAACCCCACGGTGGCCCTGAATACCGCAAACACGGACGCCCGCTATCTGCAACTGAGTGGAGGCACGATGACCGGCCCTATCACTTTTTTCGCCGGCCAGACATTTCCTGGAACGGGCACAGTAACCAGTGTGAACACGGGCGCTGGGCTGACTGGCGGTCCCATCACAGGCACGGGAAGCATCAGTATTGCGGCGGCTGGTGTGACCAACACCATGCTGGCCAACCCCTCGGTTACCTTAAATACCGGTTCAGGTTTGAGCGGAGGCGGAACACTCGCCCTGGGTGGCTCGCTGACCCTGGCCAACACTGGGGTGCTGAGCGTTGGCGCCTCGTCGCCCCTGGCTTCGAGCGGCGGTGCTACGCCTTCCATCAGTCTTACCGGGATCGTGCCGATTGCGAATGGCGGAACCGGCATCAGCACAGCGCCCAGCACGGCTGCCCAATATCTGCGCAGCTCAGGAGCGGGCGCATGGGCAATAGGAAACATACAGGCAGGAGATGTGCCGAGTCTGTCTGGTACCTACGTGGACCTGGTCAGCGATCAGACCATCGCGGGGAACAAGATTTTTAACAACACGATTAGCGGGAATATCAGCGGAAATGCAGCCACCGCGACCAGCGCTACAACGGCAGCCACTGCCACCAACGCCCTGGCACTGGGCGGCAATCCAGCGGCATCCTACAAAACCACCGCACTGAACGACCTGCGCTACTTGCAGCTTGCAGGCGGAACCTTGACCGGCGGCTTAGTATTAGGAGCTACCGGAACTGCAACAGCGATTGCGGGAAACAATTCCAATCCGACCGACTGGACAGCCTCCGTTTTCAACAGCGGCACAACTGCGGAAAGCCAGACCTTTCGCTGGCAGACAGAACCTGTAGGCAATAACACTCCATCTCCATCCGGCAGTCTTAGCCTGTTGTTCTCCGGAACCGGCAACGGCTTCACGCCCACTGAAACGGGGCTCTCGGTTGCCAGCAACGGGCGCATCAGCTTTGCTCCGGGTCAGGTGTTTCCCGTTTCGGGATTGCCGCCAGCAGGTGGCGATGCCAGCGGCACTCTGTCCAACTTGACAGTCGTGGCTTTGCAAGGAACGCCGGTTGCCAGCGTCACCCCGGCCAGCGGCCAGGTTCTCAAGTTCGACGGGACAAAATGGGCACCCGCAGCAGCCAGCGCCGGAACTGTAACAAATGTCTCCGGAACCGCGCCGCTTACGGTGACCAACGGAGCTACGACACCTAACATCAGCCTGGCGGCTGGTGGCATAACCAATTCACTGCTGGCAAATCCTTCTTTAACCGTGAGCCCCGGTTCAGGACTGACCGGTGGTGGCAGCGTGAACCTCGGCGGCAGCACAACTTTGAGCATCGCCAACGCCGGCGTGACCAACGCCATGCTCGCTAATCCCGCCCTAACGGTAAGCGCGGGCTCAGGACTCACAGGCGGCGGCAGCGTGGCCCTGGGCGGTAGCACCACACTGAACCTGGATACTACTTTCACGGATACGCGTTACTTGCAGCTCAGCGGTGGAACTTTGACCGGCGGACTATTCGGCACCACGGCCAGCTTCAATAGCAACATTCAGACCGGAGGAGCGCTAAGCGTACCAATTCCGAATGAAGGCACGACAGGAACCGTTGTGAATCAACTGGTTGAACTGACCGGCGCGCCTGTGACTGCCATCAATGCTGGCATCGACCTCAGCGTAGGGACGATAGGCGTTGTGATCGACGGCGCCGGTACAAGCGGCAGCGCACAGGTGGCACTTCTGGGAGCCGCCAACTGCGTTTTTGATGGACCTACTGTGGCCGGGCATTACGTGATCAAGAGCATAACCACGGGCGGCGACTGCCATGATTCTTCTGCGACGACGTATCCGACGGGCGTACAAGTGATCGGGCGGGCGATCAGTACAAGTGACGGCGGGACATCGCAAGTCGCGTTGTTTCCTCCCGAAGAGCGCAGCAGTGGAGGAACGGTGACCAGCGTAGCTGCGGGCGATAGCTCCATCACCATCGCAGGCACAGCAGCCGCACCAACCGTCGCGGTCAACGGGGCAGCAGTAACCAATCTTAATGCCAGCAACCTGGCGAGTGGAACGGTGCCAACCGGCAGGCTGAGTGGGAGCTACAGCATTGACATCAGCGGCAACGCCTCCACCGCGACCAGCGCTACGACGGCGACCACTGCGACCAATGCCTTGGCGCTGGGTGGTAATTCGGCTGCATCGTACAAAACAACGGCGCAAAACGATCTGCGCTATTTACAGCTCAGTGGCGGGACTCTAACTGGAGCACTGAGCGGCACTACGGCAAGTTTTAGCGGCAATATCAGCAGTACGGGTGGAGTGTTCAACGGCGATGGTTCTGGCCTGACCAATCTTAATGCCAGCAACCTGAACAGCGGAACGGTGCCGAGCGGCAGGCTGAGTGGGAGCTACGGCATTGACATCAGCGGGAACGCAGCTACTGCGACCAGTGCTACAACAGCAGCCACTGCGACCAACGCGCTGGCGCTGGGTGGGAACTCGGCTGTGTCGTATAACACTACCGCGCAAAACGATACCCGCTACTTGCAGCTCAGTGGCGGAACACTGACTGGCGGATTGGTTGGAACAACCGCCAACTTCAGCAGCGACGTTGAGACCAGTGGGGCGTTGAGCGTGACAGCTACGAATGAAGGCACGACAGGAACCTTTGTGAATCAACTGGTGGAGTTGACGGGTGCTCCTTCAACGGTGATCAACGCCAGTACCAGCACCACGGCCGGAACGATCGGGGTTGTGATCGGCGGAGCCGGAACCAGCGGCAGTGCACAGGTAGCAATCGCGGGAAGCGCTGGCTGCGTCTTCGATGGAGGAACCACCGCCGGAGACTACGTGGTGAAGAGCACGACGACAGGCGGCGACTGTCATGATGCTGGCGCGACGTATCCGACAGGCGTGCAAGTGATTGGGCGAGCGTTGAAGACGAACGCAAGCGCCGTAACAAGTCGGATTGCATTGTTCTCTGCCGAAGAGCGTTCCAGTGGCGGAACAGTGACCAGTGTCAGCGCCAGTGCCCCGCTTTCTTCCAGCGGTGGCGTAACCCCGAGCATCAGCCTGACCGGGGTAATACCTGGCGGCAACCTGCCGCTCACCACCTCCTCTACCGACACTACGGCAGGTCACTTAGTGCAGGGCAACGATACCCGGCTCTCCGACTCCCGGGTGGCAGCTTCTGTGAATTTCGCAACTGCCACTTTGTCGGGTACGGTGCCTGGCGCCAACCTGCCTCTCACGACCTCTTCTACCGATACCACGGCAGGTCACTTAGTACAGGGCAACGATACCCGGCTCTCCGACTCCCGGGCAGCAGCTTCTGTGAATTTTGGGACCGCCGTTTTATCGGGTACGGTACCCACGGCAAATGGCGGCACCGGCCAGAGCAGCTCTGGAGCAGCCGGGAATTATCTGCGGAGCGACGGCAGCGTGTGGCAGAGTTCGGCAATCCAGGCAGCCGATGTTCCCAGTCTCTCCGGGACGGTGTATGACGCCAGTGGCACCAAACTTTCAAGTGCTCATACTGTTAGTCAGCAAGCAACTCTAGGGGGTGGGGGTAGCGTCACGCAAACCTTTAGTGGTTCTGCAGCATTCTCAAGTGCCACTTCCTATGACTGTGTAGCCCGGGATATAACAGCATCAGGCACAACTATTTCTGTCACATACACCAGTGGGACCAGCATTACGCTGTCAGGCGGAATCTTGTCGGGAGGCAATTCCGTCCACTATGCTTGTGTCGGCAATTAATTGACGACGAGGGGCAGCAGCGCAACGAGGTGGTTGCCGGGCCTTAGCTAGATAGAAGCCAATCCTGTTTATTTTCTCGATGTTTTATAATTTCCACATCGAGAAACGGTTCATGCGCCCCACATGGGCGGAGGTTTCGCTCTCCGCGCTTCAACAAAACTTTCGCACTCTCCAGGACCACGTTGAGCCTCACGCCATCGTGTGCGCGGTGGTGAAGGCCGATGCCTACGGCCACGGCTCGGTGGAGTGCGCGCGCGCCCTGCAGCAGGCAGGATGCGGATGGTTCGGCGTAAGCTCTCCTGATGAGGGCCTGCTGCTGCGCAATAAAGGCATTACGGGCCGCATTCTCCTGATGGCCGGCTTCTGGCGCGGCGATGAAATTGCCATTGTCGAGCATGATCTCACTCCCGCTGTGTGGGAGTGGAGCCACATTGAGCTGCTGGAAGATGCGGCGCACAAGTGCTACGGCGGCCGCCTCCGCTCCCCGCGAGTTCCAGTCCACCTCAAGGTAGATACAGGCATGGGACGTCTTGGTCTGTGCACGAGCGAGATCGGTGCCTTTGCTACCACTATCAAAGCGGCGGAGTACGTATTTCTCGAAGGCCTGTTCACGCATTTGGCTTCGGCAGAGGTCACAGGCGCGCCCGATACCGACGCGCAGGTTGGACGCTTTGAAGATGCCGTCAGCGCCATCATTGAAAACGGACTCTCTCCCACCTACTACCATATGGCCAACAGCGCTGCCATTGCCGGCCGGCAAAACACGTGGAGAAACATGGTGCGTCCAGGCATCTCGCTCTACGGATATTATCTGCCGTTTACTTCTGCCATCAGCGGTTCGCCTGACCCCTCGGTTGAACTGCAGGTCAAGCCCGTGCTCACCTGGAAGACGCGCATCCATGCCGTTCGCGACTTTCCCGCCAAATCTCCCATCGGTTATAACGCGGCCTATATCACCTCGGCGCCGGCGCGCATTGCCGTGCTGCCGGTAGGATATGCCGACGGACTCAGCCGCCAACTTTCCTCACAGGGACGTGTGATCGTACGCAACGATTACGCTCCGATTGTGGGCATTGTCAGTATGGATATGACCATGATCGACGTTACTGGCATCCCTGGGGCCGATATTGGAGACGAGGTCATTCTTCTCGGCTCGAATGGTGAGCGCAGCATCAGCGCCTGGGAGCACGCCAACCTGGCCCACACCATTCCTTATGAAACCCTGTGCAACATCTCCAAGCGCGTGCCCAGAAAGTACGTGGAATAAAGTACGTGGAATAAAGACAGGCACACCGAGCATTAATCCGTGGCAGGATTCCTTTGTGATCCTTTGTGCCCTTTGTGATTAAATCTTTTTGCAGTTAACTTTTGGATTTCCTCGCGTCTCCGCGGTAAGGTTTTTCTTGAAACTAGAAACACAAAACTCGAAACTGGCCCTGGACTTTCTCGATCCTTTCCGCGAGCCGTGGAGGCCCGTTCCAACAGCAGCGCTCATCGCGTGGCTCATCTTCTATTCTTTGTTTCTGCTGTATGCCCTGCTGGATCGCAGCGGTTTTCTTTTCATAGACAACGCCAACCTAGTTGTCCACGAAGCCGGGCACCTTCTGTTCAGTTATTTCGGCCAGACGCTGATGATCCTGGGTGGCACGATTTTTGAGTTGTTCGTGCCCTTTGCGCTGGCCATTTCTTTTGCTTACCGCCGGCAGCCCACCGGTACGGCCTTTTGTGCTTTCTTCTTCTTCGAGAATTTTCTCTACATTGCTACCTACATGGCCGACGCGCGCGCCCAGGAACTCCCCCTGGTCACGGTGGGCGACGCCGACTACGTGGAGCATGACTGGTTTCATATCTTTTCCAGCATGGGCTGGTTGCAACATGACACCCAGATCGCGGCTTTTGTGCGCATTTTGGGATGGCTGGGTATGCTGGCCACGGTAGCCTGGCTGGCTTGGCTCTGGAAGCGGCAAAGGGCGACAGCAGATAGATAATTGATGTCGTGCATTGTCGTGCCCGTTGCACTTCTCGAAAACGATTGCTCGTTGATAAACTATCTCCACATGCGCAAACTCTACGCAAATTGGATAACCAACTGGGAAACCCAGCTCACCACCGCCGATACCAATCGCATCGTCCGCCCCTTCGAATGGGGCGTGGAGTGGACGCGCACCTGGCCCTTTGTTAACGGCAATTATCCCCAGAGTGCCGAGGCTTATGAGGGTTATCTGCATAAGCTGAATGAGACCGTCGTGCGCCACAGCCACGAGTTTTTCTCCTACGACGTGCCCACGGATTTTCGCCTCGAGCGGCGCAAATTGCAGCTCTTCGCCACCCGCAGCCGCCCGCAGGATGAAGACAAACTCAAAGGCAAAGAAGGCGATTTCCTGCGCTTCACTTCGCCGGTGAGCACGCCCTATCCCGAGAATAATCTGATGAATGCGCGCTGGTTCCCGGCAAAGGAAAAGAATGGGACCAAGAACAAGCGCGCCGTCATCGTGCTGCCGCATTGGAACTCTGACGCCATCAGCCACAATTCCATCTGCACGGCGTTGAACTGGTTTGGAATTTCGGCTTTGCGCATGAGCCCGCCGTACCACGATATCCGCCGGCCGGCCGAGCTGACCCGCGCCGATTATGCCGTCAGCTCCAATGTGGCCCGCACCATTGACGCCACCCGCCAGGCGGTCATTGATATGCGCTGCTGTCTCGATTGGCTGGCCCAGCAGGGATACACCCAGTTTGGCGTCATGGGCACCAGCCTGGGATCCTGCTATGCCTTCCTGGCCAGCGCACACGACGAGCGTCTGAGCGTCAACGTGTTCAATCACGCGTCCACCTATTTCGCCGATGTGGTCTGGACCGGGCAATCTACCCGGCACATCCGCGAAAGTTTTGAGACCACGATTGATTTGGAAAGTTTGCGCCGCGCGTGGGCGTGTATCAGCCCCACGTCCTATGTAGATCAATTTGCCACGGCCGGACCCAAGAAGTCGCTGGTGATCTATGCGAAATATGATCTGACGTTTCTTCCTGAATTCTCCCGAAGAGTGGTGGAAGAATTCGCGCGCCGCAACTTTGACTTCAAAGCAGTTGAACTTCCCTGCGGCCACTACACGACTGGCGAGACGCCTTACAAATATCTCGACGGCTACCACATCGTGAAGTATCTGGTGCGTGCTTTTACCTAAAGGGCTCCGCAGCCAAAACAAGGCTGCTCCGCTGTCCTCACCCCATCAAGCCAAAACCGGGCTTGCTGGGGACCCCGACTCGCTTTTGGTTCGTGCGTGACAGCGCTCACCAAAAAGCTCACCCGCGACTCACTTGAAAGAGCAGCCCCAAAAAATAAAGCCAATAGGGCTTTGCCTATTGACCAAATTAAAAAGCGCAACCAAGTTCGCTCATGCTGTCGGCCAACGGCAAGAGACGAACTTGGCTGCACATCACACCCGTTAGGGGGAGGGTGTTCAGTATTGATTTTCAAGCAACGTCACCCCTTCCTGCCAGATTGCTGAAGTACTTTGGCCTTTAGTAACATGCCGGGCCCTTCAAACCGTTCTGTTTCAGTTTTTTACGTGTCCTATCTCGGTTAAGAACTGTTAAGAAAACATGTATCTGGACATGACCTTGAGTCATACGGCAATCTTAGAAAAATAATAGGGTTTTCGCCTGTCAAAATGGACTTAAGAGCCTAGTTTTGATTTTGTAGCGACTCAAAGCTGAGAAATGCGTTTTCTAACGCGGACGAGCGGTAGCATTGATGTGGGCATTTTGCGCTTCGAAACGATGGCCCAGCCATTGCTCCAGGTCGCGTTGCATCTTGGGGTCCATGTGCAGAAAGCGGACGCCCACGCCCGCGTTTTCTTTGTGCCAGGTGATCTCGGCCTTGGCTTCAATGCGCAGGCCTCCGGGCAGGAAAAAACGCACGCGCACCGGTGTGGCCGTTTGCAGTTGAACGGGCAACTTCACCGCCATGCCGCCTTCGCTTAAATTCAAAATCCGTATGCGGTGTTCCTTGCCTTCCGGAAGCGTAACCACGGCTTCGGTCTCGAGCGCATTGCGGAAATAGCGCCGTTGTTCGCGTTTCATCAGGCCCTGGGCGGCGCGCAAGGTGCGGGTGAAGCGTTCTGCGGTAAGGGGCTTATCCAGCACGAAGTTCGCGCCCAGGTCAAAAGCCTGGCGCACCGTGGTACTGCCGTTGATAATGCCGAATGCCATGGCACGCTTGCTGGAAGGACTGCTGCGTAACTGCTGCAGCACATCTTTGCCACCTGGCAGGTCGTCGCAATCCACCACCACCGCGTCAAAACGGCGCTTGTTCAGAAGCTCAATCGCCTGGGCAGGATTTGTTCCCACTTGGCATAGGATGTTCGAACTGTCGAAAGCCTGGCGGGCAACGCGTAATGCTTCCGGTTCGCGCAAGAAGAGTAAAGCCTGCAACGGCATAGAGCATCAATCTTACTAAATTGAGCCTCGCCAGACCAGCGCCAAAAGCGACTGTCGTGGTTACTAATTCTTGTTCTTTTGCCTTTTTTGGGCGTCTTTTAATTCTTTGAGGGCTTCCAACTCAGGGAGGGCGCTGAGGTCTTTTGGCCTCGCAGCGGCGCGCTTTGATTGAATAATTACATTTAGGCCGGCTACCCGGCACGGGATATTGAAAATAGAAATTGATTCGGCGGCCTGTGAGACGCTTGAAAATTGTCCTACCCCGTCCAGTTCGCCCAACAGATCAACGTCGCCCAGATCGGTTGTTAGAGTGAAATTCATCCCTCGTTTGAGGGTATCGGCGTCAAGCTTAAATGGCAGCCCTGGAGGAGCTCCGCGCAGGCGCGGGTGATGCGGCTTGAAGGCTGACGCAAGCCGCTTTAGATTTTCCGGGGTGCGCTCATAACAAATGTCCAAGTCTTGTGTGACCCCAGCGAGCCCATGCAGAACGGCTGCATACGCGCCTACGATTACAAAATTAACGCGAGCTTCGGAGAGAGCTTGCAAAAGAGCTTTGAAATTGGTCATGAGGCCAGACTGCGGCTGGCGCGGCGCAATTCTTCAAAGAGACGTAAAGCTCCTTCCATTTCCAGCGCGCGCTGCGTAGGCGTTAGTCTAAGTCTGCGGATATTAAGGGTGAGATCTACACCGTAGCGCTTGGCGGCCGCGATCCTGCTGCCTCTCGGAGGCGTCTTGACCAGGTCAAGAAGGCGTTTTTCTTCGCTACGGGTCATAAAATGGCTTTGTTAAATTGTACATCGGGTTAATCACAACCCGGGAATTTGTCGGCCCAAAAGCTCGTAACTATGCCATCTCAACCCTGCGCACTGCTCCGCCCGGCGGCAACGCATCGCGCAGCTCGCTGATGGTTTTCTTCAACAGCGGATGCCGCACACCAGGGGCGATCTCCGCCAGCGGCACCAGCACGAAGCGCCGCTCGTGCATTGCCGGATGAGGAATGGTCAGGCCCGCCGTCTCCACGACTGAGTTGCCGAACAGAAGAATGTCAATATCAATCGAGCGCGGACCCTTGGGCTGCGTACGGCGTCGGCCCATCTGCTGTTCAATCCCCAGGATCGCCTTCAGCAGCCGTTTGGGCATGAGTTCGGTTTCGAGGGCAACCGCGCAGTTCAGGAACCAGGGCTGGTGGGCTATCTCCATCGGTTCGGTTTCATAAAAGGAAGAGGCCGCTGTAATTGTTCCCAAAGTTCCCAGCTTCTCAATGGCTGTAGCGATCTGAACCCGGCGGTCGCCGATGTTCGATCCGAGCGATAGATAAACTTTTTTTTTCAGAAGTTGACCCTCACTGCGCGAAAGCGCCGGCCGCTATCAAAAGAATATTACGGAATTACGATACTGGAACCCGGCGCCGCCACAGCAGACTCAGGTTTCTCTGGAAATTGCGTGGAGAGAAAATCCACAAACGCGCGCGAGCGCGGCCTTCCAGAGGTGCGGGCATAAGCCATGCGCACCAGGAACACCAATGCCTGGAGCACTTCGGAATCGCGCAGCGAGGAGTAGCCCACGTGTTTCTGCTCCATCTCGCGATACTCGGCCAGCATGGCCTCAAGTGCGTTGATGATGGCCTGCTGTGCCGGCGAGGCGGTCGCGCCGCCGACATGCAATCCCGAATTTACCAGGGTTTGCTGTTTCTGGGCGAACGCGCTGAGCGCCGCAATCAAATCGCTGTCGTATAACGCGCGGTCAGCGCGTACGGCTTTGGCCAGCGCAAAACTTAATCCGGTGAGCAGCGGCTCGCGGTCGTAGAGAAACTGCTCGCGAACTTCCACCTCGGGGAAAAGCGCAGTCCTGGGGAGGTCTTTCAGCGCGTGGCGTTCATGCTTGCGTGCCTCCTGCAAATAAACGCAGTCACTAGGGCAATCGAGCGAGACCTCGCGTTGCTCGCCGCAGCAGACCGCGCAAATCTTGTCATGCAGCGCCGGGCAAAAACGCTTTTCTTTCCGTAAGTTACAGATAATACAACTCATTCTCTCTATTCTCTCATGGGCAGGAACTGCAAAAAATGGGGTACGAAGACGCCGGAAGGCAGGCAGGAAGCGGGGCAGCAGGTTCCCGGACGCATGGCAACCGCATAAAATATGGCGAAAATGCTTCTCAAGCTTCAAAAAGCGTTGTATTATGCGGTTATCGAGCGTTTTTTGCTCGCTAATTCAAGGAGGAATATCAATGGCAGCAGGTATGACCAAATCTCAACTCGTGCGGCACATGGCCGAAAAACTTGGTACTAACAATAAAACGGCCGCAACATTCCTCGAGACCCTCGCTGATACCGCGATCAAAGAGACCAAAAAGAACGATATCTTCGTTATCCCCGGCCTCGGTCGCTTGGTGAAGGCGCACCGCAAAGCTCGCATGGGCCGTAACCCTCAAACTGGCGAAGCCATCCAGATCAAAGCCAAGACCGTCGTGAAGTTCCGCGTGGCCAAGGCTGCCAAGGATGCGATCGCTCCCAAGGGCAAATAGTCCCCGCTCGTACTCCCTGCAAAGTTTCAAACCAAAAGGCCGGATCTGTTAAGCCGGCCTTTGGTAATTAGTACTCGGTACTCAGTGCTCAGTGCTCAGTTAGAAAACTTATTTGAATGCACACATAAGAACTGCATTTGAAAATCTGTGTTGATTCGTGTAAATCCGTGGCGAATAACCCTGAGGACTGACGACTAGGGACTGAGGACTGACACTGAGCACTGAGTACTAGCTTTCCACTCCTGCCGGCACCGCTCCCTTTTTGGGACGCCTGTTCGCCTGGAGAACCTTCTTCCGCAGCCGCAGAGATTTTGGTGTGACTTCCACGAACTCATCGTCTTCGATGAACTCAATCGCTTGCTCCAAGCTCAGTGCCTTGTGCGGGACCAGGCGGATGGCTTCATCCGCTGTGGAGGCGCGCATGTTGGTGAGTTTTTTCTCCCGCACTGCATTCACATCCAGGTCAACCTCGCGCGCATTTTCGCCGACGATCATGCCTTCGTAGACATCTTCGCCGGGGCCGGTGAACATCTCGCCGCGCTCCTGCAGGTTCCATAACGCATAGGCCGTAGTTTTACCGGGGCGGTCAGAGATGAGCGCGCCGGTAAGCCGGTGAGGAATCTCTCCCAGCCACTCGCTGTAGCCTTCAAAAATGGAATTGAGCACCGCTGTGCCCCGTGTGTCGGTCAGCAACTCGCTGCGCAGCCCGATCAATCCGCGGCTGGGGATGCTGAATTCGAGGCGCACCCGCCCATAACCATGGTTGTGCATCTTGGTCATCTGGCCCTTACGGGCGCCCAGCTTCTCAATCACCACCCCCACGAAGTTTTCCGGAACGTCAATAACCAGCTTTTCTGTCGGCTCCATCAGCTTGCCGGTCTTGGCATCGCGCCGGGTAATGATCTCCGGCTTGCCCACCATGAGTTCAAAACCTTCGCGCCGCATGGTTTCGATGAGAATGGAAAGCTGCAGCTCGCCGCGTCCCATGACTTTGAAGGTGTCGGTGTTGGCGGCTTCCTCAACTTTCAACGACACATTGGTCAGCAGCTCTTTTTGCAGGCGGTCGCGCAGGTTGCGCGAGGTGACGTATTGCCCATCGCGTCCGGCAAATGGTGAGGTATTGACTGTAAACTGCATGGCAATCGTGGGTTCATCAATGGCGATGACGGGCAGCGGCGCCGGATTTTCCGCGCTGGTAATGGTCTCGCCGATGGTGATGCCTTCCACCCCGGCCACCGCCACAATGTCACCCAGTTCGGTCTCAACAATGTCGGTGCGCTTCAATCCGCTGAACGAAAATAATTTTGTGATGCGTATCTTTTGCAGAGAGCCATCAAGCTTGGCGATGGCGACATCCTCGCCCGTCTTCAGCGTTCCATTGACTACGCGCGCGATGGCCAGCCGCCCCAGGTAATCGCTGTAATCGAGATTGGCCACAAGAACTTGCAGAGTGGCGGCCGCGTCGCCCGCAGGAGCGGGAATGGTTTCCAGGATGGCGTCAAACAGCAGCTTCAAATCCGTGCCCGGTTGTTCGGCCGAAGTTGAAGCAGTTCCTGCCTTGGCATTGGTATAGAGCACAGGGAAATCAAGCTGCTCTTCTTTGGCGTCCAGGTCAATAAAGAGGTCGTAGATTTCGTTCAACACCTCTTGCGGCCTGGCGTCCGGCCGGTCAATTTTGTTCATGATAACAATCGGAGGCAATCCAGCTTCGAGCGCCTTGCCCAATACATACCGCGTCTGCGGCAGCGGACCTTCGCTGGCATCGACCAGCAGCATGACGCCGTCTACCATCTTCAGCGCGCGCTCGACTTCGCCGCCAAAGTCGGCGTGGCCGGGTGTATCTACAATGTTGATTTTCACAGTGTGGTAAAAAATGGCGGTATTCTTGGCCAAGATGGTGATGCCGCGCTCGCGTTCGAGTTCATTGGAATCCATGACGCGGTCGGCAACGACTTCATTGGCGCGGAACGTCCCGCTCTGGCGCAACATGGCATCCACCAGGGTGGTCTTGCCATGGTCAACGTGGGCAATAATGGCTAAATTACGTATGCTCATAAGGGATTAAGAATTTAAGTTAAGGAACAGCGCCCCGCGACCGCGGAAAGCCCTGTTAATCAATTCTATTTGATTACTGTGATATTGCGCTTATTTGCTTGGAATTTGATTCATTGCGGAATAGACGGCCTTGATTTGTCGTTGCATGTCTTAGGATCGAGTATGTCAGGGGAAAACCACGTTGTCTCAGCCTCGTCGGTAGGAGAAATGACTTACCTCAGCGTCTCCGCGCCTCCGCGGTTATTTCCAGCTCTGGAAAATCAGGTTCCATACATTACCAAAGTAACTGTTATTTAGTTTAGTTACTACCGTAACTTGGTTTCACGGTCCGATTGTGCCAAAATGGGTCTAGTACCAAAATGGGCATAGAACGACCAGGATGCCCAATTCGACTAACCCCCATAAGCAAATCCCTCCAGTAAGCGATTTACACCTCATTTAACCCCCAAAAAATCGAGGTTCTTATTTTCGCGCAACGGTTTTGCATTGAAGGGGCAAGTTAGATGCGCGATTGCAAGGTGGTGATTGAACATGAAAAAACTCAAATTTCTCATTTCGCTTCGCATGGAGGAAAACCCGTACCAGAAGCAACACGCAGGTACTGCCGAGGAGGTGGCCCAACGTCTGGGCGTTGATCTGCAAGTTCAGTATGCAAACAATGATGCGATTACTCAAAGCGAGCAATTGCTCAACGTTATTCAATCTCCGAAGGAGTCCCGGCCCGACGGCATCATATGTGCCCCGGTTGGGACAACTTTGATGCGTGTAGCGCGTTGTGCCGCCGAGAGCGGCATTGCATGGGTGCTCCTTAATCGCGACGGCGATTACATAGCAGAGCTGCGCAGGGCCTACAAGGTCCCGGTTTTTAGCGTTACCGTAGACCAGAGCGAGATCGGACGAATTCAGGGACGTCAGGTGAATGCAATACTTCCCGAAGGCGGCCTGGTTTTATATCTTATCGGCCCCAGCGGCAGCAGCATCGGAGAGCAGCGCTTGGCCGCAATGCAATCCACAAAGTCGGCCAACATTCAGGTAAGGACACTCACTGGCGATTGGACCGAGGAAGGCGGATACAAGGCCGTAAGCCGATGGCTGCAACTGAGAACTTCGCATGAAACCCCAGCAACTTTGGTCGCCGGGCAAAATGATGATATGGCAATCGGCGCCCGGCGCGCGTTTGAGGATCAGACGAGTCGCGAACAGCGGGCGCGATGGCTCAGCCTGCCTTACATCGGTTGCGATTGCTGTCCCGGGGCCGGATTGGAATGGGTTCGCACCGGACTGCTGGCGGCATCAATCGTCAACCCGCCAACCGGAGGACTTGCTCTTGAAATGATGGTCCGGGCGATTCGGAGCTCATCGCAACCTCCCGAGTGCACAACCGTTGATCCGGTTTCTTACCCGGCCGTCGAAAAGCTGGCGAAAATTCTGACGCACACCGGCGTGGCTTGAGGGACGACGCCACAGTTTTTCTAGTTCTCACGCACATTCTAAAGGCTCGATGATAATGTGAACCAATGGGTCTGCCTGAATCAACCGTAATTCGTTTGAGAACGCAGCTCGATTGTCTGCCGACTATCCTCGCTGGGATTTCTGAGGGTGCGCTTGACCGCAGACCTCATCCGGAGAAATGGTCTGCGCGAGAAAATCTTGCACATCTGACCCGCTATCATGAGATGTTTCTGGAGCGCATTGAACGTATTCGAAGTGAGGACCGGCCGCTGCTCGCGCGCTATGCCGCCGAAGATGATCCCAAATGGCCGCTATGGGCCGCTATGCCTGCGAGTGAACTGCTTACCCGCCTACGGGCATTGCGCGCGCGAATGCTTGAGCTGGTGCAGCAGTTGTCAGATGCGGAGCTGTCACGAACTGCAGTGCATTCGCGTTTTGGCGAAATGACGCTGGAGCAATGGCTGGAATTCTTCCTGCTTCATGAGGCGCATCACTTGCTCGTGGTGATGCAGCGCGTCCGGGAATAAGAGGTCAGGTCAACATCGCGCGCGTGCCATTTGACTCGCTGCCTTCCATTACGCTAGCCTCAAAGAGTTATCTTTAAAGAATAAGGGTCTTAAAGGCGCACTCTGGCGCGCCCTCCCTCGACCCCGCAATTCCCATGATTTCCGCTTACAAACGCAAGTTTCTGAAAACTATCGCTGTTCTGTTTTGGGCCATGCTATGGGTTTCTCCTCTGGCCCTGTGGGGAGCCGCTGGGCATCCGATTGCGCATCCCGTCCACGCGCGCAGCGCCATGGTGGTGAGCGTGAATGGGAGGGCCTCCGAGGCCGGCGTAGAGATCATGAAGCGCGGCGGCAACGCCATTGATGCGGCTGTGGCTACCGGGTTTGCGCTGGCGGTGGTGCATCCCCAGGCGGGGAACATTGGCGGAGGCGGTTTCATGCTCATCCGCATGGCCAACGGCACAACTCACTTTCTGGATTATCGCGAGAAAGCCCCGGCTGCCGCCACCCACGACATGTTTCTGGATTCGCATGGCAATGTGAGCGAACACGCCAGCCTCATCGGATACAAAGCCATCGCCGTTCCCGGATCGGTCAAAGGCATGGTCTACGCGCAGAAAACCTGGGGCAAGCTGCCGCTCGATGTCGTGATGGCGCCTGCTATCCGGCTGGCGCGTGAGGGTTTTGAGCTCAGCTACAGCGAGGCCCGCGACTTCAATAACGATGATTTTCTGCCTGGGTTCGAGGCTTCAAAGGAAATTTTTCTCAGCAACCCACAGCGGCACGGCGCGCGTTACGAATACGGCGATATCTTTCGTCAGCCGGAGCTGGCACGCACACTGGAGCGGATCGCCAAAGATCCCGAAGATTTTTATCACGGCGCAATAGCGCATGAGTTGGCTGCCGCGGTCCAGAAGGGCGGCGGGTTGATGACGGTGGAAGACCTGGCCAACTACGAGGTGAAAGAGCGCACCGTGCTGCGCGGCAACTATCGCGGATATGAGGTCATCAGCGCTCCGCCGCCATCTTCCGGCGGCATTGTTCTACTCGAGACCCTGAATATTCTTGAGGCAGTGCCACTGAGCAGCATGGGCAACCGCTCTGCCGATTCCATCCATTGGACGGTCGAGGCCTTCCGCCGCGCCTACATGGACCGCGCCGAGTTCCTGGGCGATCCTGACTTCGCAAAAATCCCGGTCGCGCAACTGCTCGATAAAAAGTATGCCGATGCCTGGCGTGACACCATCAATGGCAACCGTGCCAGCATCAGTTCGCAGTTGAAGCGTCCAGCAAATGCGTTTAACGATTTGGATCGCGTCTCAGCGCTCGCCGTGGGCGGGCACGACTCCGACAACACGACGCATTATTCCATGATTGACCAGGAAGGGAACGCGGTTTCAGTTACCACCACGCTGAATGATCTTTTTGGTTCGCGTGTGACCGCCGAAGGCCTGGGCTTTCTGCTCAACGACGAGATGGATGACTTCAGCTCCAAGCCCGGCGTCCCCAACGCCTACGGGCTGGTGCAGGGAGAGGCCAATGCCATTGGCCCCAACAAGCGTCCGCTCTCTTCCATGACCCCGACCATCGTGGTCAAAGATAACAAGCCATTTCTCATTTTGGGATCGCCCGGCGGCGGGCGCATCATATCCACGGTTGCTAATATTCTGATGGGTGTGATTGACTACGATTTGAACATCCAGGAAGCCGTCAATGCCCCCCGCTTCCACCATCAGTGGCTGCCCGATGAAATTCGCATGGAAAAAAACGGCTTCTCCAGAGATACTATTCGTTTACTGGAGCAGCGCGGGCACAAGATCACGTTCAGCGATGCCTGGAGCGACGGCGAGTGTATCATGATTGATCCCAAAACAGGAGAGCGCCAGGGTTCGAGCGACCCGCGCAATGAAGGGAAGGCAGTCGGCTATTGATGGTTCGCGCCGTATCTACTTACGTATTTATACGCCAGCGGCTACATCCCGGGCTGCTCGATGGGCTGGCGCGCGCCGGCGCAGAAGCCATTGAGATTTTCTGCGCGCGGGCGCACTTCAATTACTACGACCGCGCCCACGTGCGTGAGCTGGCCGGATGGTTCAAAAGCAACAATGTCAAACTGAACTCGATGCATGCGCCCATGTTCTATGACGAGGAAGAGTGGACCCGCGGCCCCATGGAGCCCATCAATATTGTTGAAACCGACCGCAAGCGGCAAATTCAGGCGACCGACGAGATCAAGCGCGCCCTGGAATGCGCCGAGCACCTGCCCTTCCGTTTTCTGGTGCAGCATTTGGGCAATAGCAATGAGACCTTTGACATGCGTAAGTTCGATGCTGCCATGACTTCGGTAGAGCACCTCCGCGCCTTTGCCAAGCCTTTGGGGGTGAAGGTGCTGCTGGAGAATATTCCGAATGAACTCTCCACGCCCGAAAAATTGGTGGAGTTTGTGGGCACGGCCCATCTGGATGACGTGGGTTTTTGCTTCGATGCCGGGCACGCTCACATGATGAGCAACGTTCTGCAGGCATTCGACGTAATGAAGCACAACACCTACTCGACCCACCTGCACGACAATGCCGGTGTCATGGATTCGCACCTCTGGCCGGGAAACGGAAAAATAGACTGGAGCGAATGCACCTCGCTGTTGCGTTCGGCCCAGCGTGGTCTTCCCCTGCTGCTCGAAATTGATGGCGAGAACCAGACCGAGATCAACGAGAAAATATCCAAGGCTTATGATTTTCTGGAAAAGCAGACAGCAGTAAAAAACACTTAGCATTCAGCATTCAGCCCAAGAAAATATAAGGAAGAAGCAAGAAGTTAAGATGGACCATCCCATTACAACCATTCGAGAACTTGGCAAGCACGAAGGTCAGAGCGTGACTTTGCGCGGCTGGCTGTACAACCTGCGCGAGAGCGGCAAACTTTTGTTTCCTATCTTTCGCGACGGCAGCGGCATCGTGCAGGGAGTGATGCCTAAGAGCGCGGTTCCCCCCGAAACATTCGAGACGGTGAAGAATCTCACCATTGAATCGAGCGTTATTGTCCAGGGCAAGGTGCGGGCCGACAAGCGCGCTCCCGGCGGCTATGAGCTTGACGTCAGCAGTGTGGAAGTAGTGCAGCGGGTTCCAGAGGCGGATCCGTACCCCATTTCGCTGAAAGAGCACGGCATCGAGTTCCTGATGGAAAATCGCCACCTCTGGGTGCGCTCTCCCCGGCAGGCGGCCATACTGCGTGTGCGCGCTGAGATTATCAAAGCTGCGCGCGACTACTTTGATGAGCGGGGCTTTACGCTTACTGATCCTCCCATTTTGACCCCCGCCGCCTGCGAAGGGACGACAACGCTGTTTCCCGTGAACTACTTTGATGAGCAAGCGTTCCTGACGCAATCCGGCCAGCTTTACATCGAAGCCACGGCCATGGCGCTGGGTAAGGTCTATTCTTTCGGACCAACCTTTCGCGCCGAGAAATCCAAAACGCGGCGGCACCTTACTGAGTTTTGGATGGTCGAGCCCGAGGTCGCGTACGCCACAATTGATGACATCATGGATTTGGCGGAAGGGTTCATCAGTTTTATCGTGCAGCGCTGCCTGGAAAAGCGGCGCCCGGAGCTTGAGACCATCGGCCGTGATGTCACTAAGCTGGAGAAAATTACAGCTCCTTTTCCGCGCATTACCTATGACGAAGCGGTCAAGATGTTGCAAGAGGGCCACGCCGAAGGCAAAGTAGAAAACAAATTCGAATGGGGCGGCGACTTTGGCTCGCCCGATGAGACC
>DATHMF010000012.1 GCA_035487355.1 Terriglobales bacterium
ATCAACTCATACGTCTGAATCCGGTCCTTGGGATCGGGCAAAGCGCGGCCGGTGATGGTCGGACTGCCACCGCCTGAAAAGCCCGCGTACCCCAGCGATTTCAAGCGCTCCATCAGAGCAGGATCGAGCCCGGTTTTTTCCGCCAGCTCCTGACCGGTGCTGTACTGGCGAATTAGTGTGGCCAGGCGGGAATGCAATTCCTCCGCCACAGCCTTCTTTTGCGCAAACAGATTCTGAGTCTCGCCCGGATCTTTGGTCAAGTCGTAGAGCTCTGGTTTGGGCGCGTCAATAAAATGATAATTCTCGGTCTCCGCCCCACGAAGCTCGCTCCAGTTGAAGTGCAAGCGTGGCAGGAAGGTTTCCGCATACAGGCTGCGCGATTCATTTTGCTTCGTAGGCCCTATCAGCGCCAGCAGGCTACGGCCTTGCACCTGTGCCGGGACATCGATTTTTGAGATCTGCAGGATAGTTGGCATCAGGTCCGCCAAGCTGACCAGGTCGGGGACGGTTTTCGCGGAAGCACTGCCTGGCAAATGAAAGATCAGCGGCACGTGGAGCGTCGCATTGTAGATGAAGAATCCGTGAGTCTTCTCTCCGTGCTCGCCCAGGCTCTCGCCGTGATCCCCACTCAGCACGATCATGGTGCGCTCATATAGATTTTTCTGTTTCAGAAACTGAATCAGGCGGCCCACCTGGGCGTCCGCAAAAGCTATTTCTCCATCGTAAGGACGATCTTTATATTCACCGCTATAGGGTGCCGGCGGTCGGTAAGGATAGTGAGGATCGTACAAATGCATCCAGAGAAAAAACTTGTTCTGATAGTTCTTGCTAAGCCAATCTAGTGTGACATCCGCGACCATATTGCCGGGACGCTCCATTTCATCGAGATTCGATTCTTGCAGGCGGCTGAAGTCGAAGTGGTCGTAATAAAAGTCAAAACCGTGGTTCAACCCAAAGCGCGAGTCGAGCACCGCCGACCCGATCACCGCACCCGTCGTGTATCCCTGCTGTTTGAGAACCGAAGCGAGTGTGGGTTGGTCGGGACTGAGCTTGTTCGCGGCAAAATCGTGAATCCCACTGAACATAGGATACGTGCCCGTGAAGATCACGGTGTGCGCGGGCAGCGTCACTGGCACCGGGGTGTAAGCCCGTTCAAAGCGGAGACCGTCGGCGGCAAGCGCATCGATATTGGGGGTGTGAATTTGCTTGTACCCGTAGCACCCGAGGTGGTCAGCCCGCAGCGTATCAATAGTGATCACCACCACATTGGGCGCGACATTTGCTGCCGCCAACGATGCCGGAACCCACAGCAGTAAGCTGGCGATCAGCAAAGAGAGAGAGCAACGGGAGGACGCCATGGGGTAGCAAAAATTATATCCCACGGGACTTGCGGTTAATGTCTGTGCATGAGGGGGACGAGGACCGCCCACCCAGGATCGTCCCTACTCGGAACAAAATTGGTGCAGTGCTACAATTTCCGAGCGCAGCAAACGCGCTCAAGCGGGGCAACAAAACTGGGAGATTTCGATGGTCAAGAAATCCTGCCGGTCCTATCTGGTTGTTGCAACCGTATTCCTGGCTGGCTTGGTGCTTCTTAACTGCGGCGGCGGCAGGATGTCATCGCCATCCCCAGGTTCGTGTCCAGTTCTGCCTATCCTCACGTCGTCCAGCGGAAGCATTGCGCCCGCCGTTGATCCCTTGGTTGCGAGC
Organism: Terriglobales bacterium; assembly: GCA_035487355.1. NCBI lineage: Bacteria > Pseudomonadati > Acidobacteriota > Terriglobia > Terriglobales > Terriglobales bacterium. Next base: position 1,711 of record DATHMF010000012.1, read on the forward strand.
GAGATGAAGGCCCAAGGACTTGTCGGCATGACAGTAGCCATCGCCAAGGGCGGAACTGTTCTCTACACCCAAGCCTATGGTTACGCTGACTTAAGCACCTGCCAAGCTATGGAGTCTACCGCCGAATTTCAAATCGGATCAATCACAAAGCAATTCACCGCCGCAGCCGTTTTGCAGTTGCAGAATGCGGGAAAGCTGGACATCGATAACCCAGTCATCACCTATCTGCCGAGCTACGCATTTGATCCCAGGATTACTCTACGCATGCTGTTGAATCAGACTTCCGGCCTCGCCGATTACCTCAATTTCTCGGCCGTAAATTCCTGGGTCAACGGTGTGTCCGAACCAACCGTCCTGACGCAGGTCGCCCAAGCGCCGCTGATGTTCACTCCCGGCTCTGCCTTCTCCTACAGCAACAGCAATTATTTTGTCCTGGGATCGATCATCGAAGCGGCCAGTTTGCTCAGTTACGCGAATTACCTGGCAGCTGATATTTTTCAACCGGTTGGATTAACCAAGACGTCGTACCTGCAACCTTCGGCGTTTGCCTCGCCCTATTTGGCTGGCCAGGTCCCCGGGCGCATTCCGGCACCGTCTCTGTTCTTCGCGGCTGGCGCACTCTGGTCGAATGTTCAGGATCTGGCAACCTGGGATGCGGCTGTGCTCAACGGAAAAGTGATTCCTTCTATGCTGTTCACAACCATGGTTACGCCGGCTCCAGTGCCCAACTTCCCGCATGGCAGGCCCTCCAACTATGCCATGGGCTGGGTCCGCGATACCGAGCTTGGTCATCCTTTTGTCTGGCACAACGGCGAAACTTCTTCCTATACGTCATTCAATAGCATGTTTCTGGACGACGGTTTTTCCGTAATCATTCTTACCAACGGGCCAGTAAATGAGGACACTCCGCTGCTGAATCTCGGC
>DATHMF010000013.1 GCA_035487355.1 Terriglobales bacterium
AGCTCCAGCTTGCCCGATCCTTGCCAACTTATTACTAAGACCGAGGCTGAAGCGGTGCTGGGTGAACCAGTTCGGGATCCGGAACCGAAAACTCTGGGAGGCGTGAGCATCTGCGACTTCAACACGGTCACGGTCCATGGCGGGGTCCTACCCTACTACGTCCATATCGCTATCTCGCACGAGACGCAGGAAGTGTGGGATGCCGGCAAGAAACTTGACGCGAAAGATCTGCGGCCTGTGCCAGGAATAGGAGAAGATGCTTATTTTCTCCTGGATGACTTGGCAGTACTGAGTAAACAGCGCTCTATGACGGTTGGCGTCATGAAGGACGTTGACCGGCCCGATCATGCCAAAGCAGTAGAAGAAGCTGAGAAAATCGTGGCACAAAAAGCCATTTCCCGCATGTAGATGATGGAGAAAAATCCATGATTTCCCGCCGAGATTTTTGCGCAACCGCCGCCGGTGTTTTTCTCACGACGATCACCATGCCGGAGCTTTTGTCGGCCCGCCATAACAAAACCAAACTGCCGGTGTTTGATGTGGCTGGGATTGACCGCGAGCGTGTAGTAACCGCGGCCCAACGTTACCTGCTTGAGCTGCCGGTCACAATAACCTCTTTTACGAGTCCTCGAAGCGCCGGCGGGAAACACGATTATTTTTCCGAGGGCGATTACTGGTGGCCCGACCCCAAGGACCCTGACGGACCTTATATACAGCGCGATGGGATGACCAATCCAGATAACTTCACCGACCATCGTCATGCGCTTATCCGGTTGAGCCTGCAGGCGCCTGCTTTGGCTGCCGCCTGGCTGCTCACCAAAGAAGAAAAGTACGCCACGCATGCGGCCAAACATCTGCGTGCCTGGTTTTTGGATCCGGCCACGCTTATGAATCCGAATTTGCAGTATTCACAAGCGATCAAAGGCCGCTTTACCGGACGCGGCATCGGCATTATTGACACCCTGCATCTTGTCGAAGTGGCGCGGGCCATCACTGCGTTGGAAGGCTCCAAGGCCCTGAGCAGCGATGAGCACAAAGGATTGAAGAAGTGGTTTGCGGATTATCTGACCTGGATGACTACTTCCCCGCACGGGGAAGAAGAGCGCGAGGCCAGGAACAATCATGGTACCTGCTGGACCGTGCAGGTTGCGGAGTTTGCTTCCTACACGGGGAATCAGGAGCTTACTGCCTTTTGCCGCAATCGGTTTAAAACTGTCCTGGTTCCCAACCAGATTGCAGCCGACGGCAGCTTCCCCCAGGAGCTGAGACGCACCAAACCTTACAGCTATTGCCTGTTTAACCTGGATGCTATGGCCACAGTGTGCCAGACCCTCTCCACTGCGGAAGATAACTTGTGGACCTTCACGCTTCCCGATGGCCGAGGCATCGGAGCCGCAATGGCCTTCATGTTTCCGTTTATCGCCAATAAAAAGAGCTGGCCCTATAAGCCCGATGTTGAATACTTCGACGACTTCCCTGTCCGCCAACCCAGTCTTCTGTTTGCTGGTCTGGCGCTCTCGCGGCTTCCCTACCTTGAGCTGTGGCGCACTTTAGATCCCGATCCGAATGTGGAGGAAGTGATTCGCAATTACCCTATCCGCCAGCCGGTGTTGTGGGTGAGTGCTGGAAAATAAGAATAAGAAAATGCGAATTAAGATCAGCGCTGGAAAAATTCCCACTTTCTATCGAGAAAGTGAACCTCTGCCCGCGCTGACGATTCTCAGGCTGATACCCGGGAACATTAAAAAGGAGACCCCGCGCTGGTGCACGAGGTCTCCCGGTTTTTGCAGCAAGGCCAGAACAGCCGAAGCTGTTATGGTGTGTGGACAACCTTCAGCGAGTAGAACGAGACGCTCGCGTTGGTTGGAGACTGGCCATAATCGCCCGCCTTGAAGTAGCCCCCGATTCCGAGTATTGGGGAACTGAGCGAGACTGGCGCGCCCCCGTTGATGCTGACAGTGAGCTTGTTCTGGCTGTACGAGATCACATAGCTGAACTTCGTACCCGGTGGAACGTGGCCCACTGTCGTCCTGTTTATGCAACCACCGGCCGTGCACTGCTCCACACCTGCCACCACGTCGCCGCTCGAAGTGTAGAACAGCTCGATCAGCGGACGAACCGATACGGCTGGGTCGTCGTGGATCTGGCCGACCACCGGAGCACCAGCGGCTTGCGTGACCGTGAGCGTCGCGCTAAGTGTGTTGGTGCCGCTCGCGGACCAGACAGCATTGCTGCCGTCCGGATTTACTTCACGCAGCTCCGACCGGCAGTGGGTGGAGTTGGCAGTGGTGACGCAATTGACTCCGGGGTCGAAGAAGTCCATCGCGCCGTCACTGCCGGTGAAGAAGTACGGGTCCGTGAAGCCGTTTTCGAGCTGGGTGTTCGAGATGGTCGTCGGGCTTCCGGGCGAGCCGATTGGCAGTTGCAGTGACCAGATCGACATGTCGAAGTTGCATCCCGGAGTCGCGTTTGGATCGAGTGGGCCGTTTCCGTGAGCGCAGGTGCCTCCCGGATTGACCGTCAACGACACGGTGGTGGTGTGCGTGAGAGAGCCATCAGTGCCGCCAATGGTTACGGTTACGGTACCGGTCGTGGTGCTGCTGGTTGTGGTGATGGTCAGCGTGGATGATCCCGAACCTCCGCTGATGGAGGCCGGGCTGAAGCTGGCCGTGGCTCCGGAAGGCAAGCCGCTCGCGCTCAGCGTCACCGTGCCTGTGTACCCATTCACCGGGCTTACAGACGCAGTGTAGCTGGTGTTACTCCCTGCGGTTACCGTCTGCGAGGCAGGCGTTGCCGACAGTGAGAAGTTGGGCACCAACACCGGATTGACAGTTAAGGTCACGTTGGTCGTGTGTATCGGACTTCCACTCGTGTCCTTCCCCGTAATCGTCACCGTGTAGCTTCCGGCAAGCGTCGAACTGGCCGTGCTGACAGTCAGAGTAGATGACCCTGAACCGCCGCTGATCGAGGCCGGATTGAAGCTGGCCGTCGCTCCCGAGGGCAAGCCGCTGGCGCTCAGCGTCACAGTTCCCGTGTACCCATTGATCGGGCTCACGCTGGCCGTGTAGCTGGCTGCGCTGCCGGCGGTGACCGTTACCGTGCTGGGCGATGCTGCAAGCGAGAAGTCAGCAGCCTGCGTGGCCTGCACCACTAAGCTCACACTGGCACTGTGGGTCAGACCGCCACTGGTTCCCGTAACGGTCAGTGTATACGTACCCGCCACAGCCGAACTGCCGGTTGACACGCTCAGCGTGGATGAACCCGAGCCGGTGACCGAGGTCGGATTCAACGTAGCCGTCACGCCCGCAGGCGCTCCGTTTACGCTCAGCCCTACTGCTCCGCTGAACCCGCCGCTCGGTGTTACGTTCACCGTGTAGCTGGTGCTGCCTCCCGCCGTTACCGTCTGCGAAGCAGGTGTCGCCGACAACGCAAAATCGGCTGCGCTGGGCAACGTGAAGTTGCACAACATCTCTGTGCCAACCTCACTGAACGCTCCCACCCAGTTCAGTTGCGACACCGTCGCCTGCTCCGTGCGGAAGCTCAGGTTGGTGCTGATGGTCTGCTCCGTTCCATTCTGTGGCGTCACATACGCTGCGTACGTGTGCGCCGCTATATTTACCACCACGCGGAAGTGGTAGGTCACTCCGCCCGAGTAGGGAATGATATTGGTGGCCGTGTATGCCCCCCCGCTGCGCGCATCGATGTTCCCCGAGGGATTGAAGCGCGTAATGACCGCAAACCCGGTGTAGGCCGTCTGCACCCCGTTCGAAAGACCCACCACCGCGTTGATGGGCGAGGCCGATGGCGTCGCGTCATAGGTCGCTGTGAAGGTCCCCGTCTGGTTGGCGAAGGCGGCGTTCTGCCAGGGCCCGTTGGTGGTCGTGCTCACGCATTGACTTACCGTTTTCACCGTCAGGTTTACGGTTGCGGTGTGGCTGGTGCTGCCGTTAGTCCCCGTGATGGTCAGGGTTGAAGTGCTGGCCGCCGCCGAACTGGGGGCGCTAACTGTCAGCGTTGCCGAACCCGGCGCGTTCACCGAGCTCGAACTCAACGTGGCCGTTACACCTGCCGGCGCTCCGCTCACGCTCAGCGCTACTGCTCCGCTAAACCCGTTTACCACGCCTACGCTTACCGTCGAACTGCCGCTGCTGCCCGCATTCACCGTCAGCGAAGTCGGGTTGGCAGACACCGTGAAGTCCGGTTGCTGCACTGGGTTTACCTGCAGCGTCACACTGGCACTGTGGGTCAGACCGCCACTGGTTCCCGTAACGGTCAGTGTATACGTACCCGCCACAGCCGAACTGCCGGTTGACACGCTCAGCGTGGATGAACCCGAACCGCTCACCGAAGTTGGACTCAATGAAGCTGTAACTCCGGTTGGAACGCCACTCACGCTCAGCGCAACACTGCCACTGAACCCATTGAGCGCACCCACGCTCACCGTGGAGCTGGTGCTGTTGCCGACGATCACCGATAGCGAATTCGGGTTCGCCGCCAAGGTGAAGTCAGCCTGGGCGTTGACCGAGAGTGTCACCGTCGCGGTGTGCGAGGTGCTGCCGCCGCTTGTTCCCGTGATGGTCAGCGTATAGTTGCCAGGCGCCACTGTGTTGTTGGTGGTAATGCTCAGGGTAGAAGATCCCGTGCCCCCGCTGATTGAGCTTGGATTGAAGCTGGCCGAGGCGCCCGAAGGCAGGCCGCTTACGGTAAGCGCAACACTTCCCGTGAAGCTATTAACAGGACTTACAGATGCTGTGTAACTGGTGCTGCCGCCGGCCGATATGGTTTGTGAACTCGGCGTGGCTGTCAGCGAGAAATCTGGTTGCAGTACTGTCCCTGCATCGGCACCGTGAGTCAAAGTTTCGTAGACAACAATATGGTGGTCCACAGGAGTGCCCGGCGCTGCTCCCGGCGAGGTGACCGAATTCGCGAACACCGTCGGCAACCAATCATGCGTATTCGTCAACGTCATGCCCAGCCGGTTGTGGTACTCGTTGTAACCGATCACAAACGTCGGACGATCGGGCGTCAGGGTCACGCTGCACGTAACCGGCTCCGACCGACCCAGCAGTAGCCCCGCGTGAAAATCCAGAGTGGCGGACAGAAGCGCCTTTTGCGTCTCATACACGTTGCCCCCCTGAATATGTACCGTCTCCGCCGCATCGATCATGGCCGCCAGTTCAAACAGCGCGTGTCCCATGTCGCGGCAGGTCTCCGCATTCTGCCCGCTCGACTGCACGAACCTCGGGATGTCCGCGTTCAACATGCCCAGCGCGTGGTTGTACAGCGTGGCATCGTTGTTGTACACCGCGATGCCGATCATCCCCTCGATCATGCTCAGTTCCCAGTTGGGGTTGTTGCTGGAACCGTTGTGGATCGGCGGCACCATCACCGAATTCATCATGTTCCCAAAAGCCGTGGCATCGGCCGCCGACCAGCCTGCATTCGAGTAACGGATGATCTCCGCCGCCCGCGGCCACTTGGAGCTCGACCAGGCCGCCTGCAACGGCCCATTGGAATTGGTGAAGCTGGTCACGTGGCTGTATGCGTTCAGGTTCTTGATGGCATTATTCGCATAGGTCTGATTGCCGGTGATGTACCAAAGCAAAGCCTGCACATAGGCCACCGCGCCGTCTTCGTCATCGGCGGTGCAGCCATTATCCGGGCTCGAACTTGATCCGCAGTCGATGACCCCGCCCGATGGGGGCCCGGCCGGTGATGGACCTGCTGCAAGACTGTTGCTGGGAGTCACTGTCGGCGTGAGCGATCCATAAGGATGCGAGATCGCATTTTGGTAGGCCGAGAAAGCGGGCTCGACATGCGCGTTGACCTGCGCTTTAATAAAATCCAGTTGTGCTTTGCTTACCAGCACGCCTGGGTGCACAAAGGTTTGTGCTGCGGCGACCTGGCTTCCCATGACCATGAAGACCAGGCACATTGCCACGAACGTTAGAACTACGTATCTCTTTACAGAATTGGCTCCAAGAACTTCTGTCCTGCAAAACTCACGCTGTTTCGGCTCCATGTTGTTGACTCCTTAAATTTTTCGCTGCGACCCCAAAGTGCTCTGCTTCGGGATTCGGTTGTGTTTTGTGGATGGAGGAAAATAGAAGATTGATGAAAATGACAGCCACCAGGCGCCCGCTTGGAATCATGCGCGCGCTCGAGATTCTTTAACAGCATCTGAGGACTTACCATCCGTTTCTCCTCGCGATTAACGTCAGAGACTGAATGAGGGCCTAAGTCTTCGTACTGGTCTTACTGGCTTCGGCGATGCAACTGCGTCATCGTTTGTTGTCAGATTTCGCGGATTCTCATAGTCTCATATTATGAGACTATGTACTTAATAACGGGACACATCCTAACCTTGTCTTCGCATCGTGTCAAAGGTTTTTTTATTCGACAAATCCAAAATGCGGATGAGCGCGGATGTAGAAACTCCAACTCCATCGGGATCATTCCTTATTTGTATGGAGAACCTGCTACAGACCGGCCTTGCCGCACGTACTTATCAGTCCGCCGTTCTTAACGCGGCATTTGTCAGCATGCATATACAACTTTAGGAATTGGAAGGGGAAGTTAATAACCGATATTGACCGATAAACACTGACCAAAAGACGCAGCTGCCATGACCGAAGGTGTTAGATATATGTTAGATATGTTCCTCAGTCTGCCACAATCGGGTATCTCTGCATCCCTCGTGAACAATAACAGTGGTCTGCTCCAGATATTGTCCTGAAGACCCGACCCATTTGTGATGGTGCTTTCGGCCCCTGTCACGGCGACCTGCGTTAGGCGGTTTGTCCTGACCGGGTAGATCAAAATCGCAGGCCCGCTCTCGTTCAGAAACAGGAGTTATATATACCGTATTATGAGACTTTAACTTTTATAAAGGTACAGTCTTCCCTGCCCTCGTTAGCCGCCAAAGTTTTTAGTGGGATTCATGAAAATGAATGATGAATGGCATACAGGCAAGGCCAGTCAGGGGACCTGCTAGGTTGATGATTCCTCTACTTCGCAGTACAGCGCTTTGCTTCGAAGAAGACGCCCCGCCAGTTCCAAAGAATGCTTTGTTTGTTTTTCAGAAGCACAAGGTTTCCGGGAAACTCAGTCAGTTGATTCTTTTCACGATAGATGTCTACCTCGACGGCAGAATCTCCGCTTATGCCAATGTCCTTTAGGGTAATCGTGAATGCATCGGCAAAATCTGAGGCTTTAACCTGCCTCACATAGTATTGTGGCGCCTTGAGGACAGCGTCCCCGGAGCGGGCCAGGGATGGCGTAAATCTCAACTTTCTTCCGAGGAAGGCGCGCGCTTCTACCGGGCTGAGCGATTGCGGGTTAGATGTTTGTAGTGCCCTGGTAGTCTGCCAGCACCCCGCAAGCTCTTTTGGCATTTGTGCGTGCGCGTTGCTCCATCCTGCAAGCGCCATCAGGGCGCCGACTAGAATCGCGGCCGCCCTGGTGATTCCTGATGTTGGTGCCGACAAAACAAATCTCATGATCACTCTCCCTGGTTGATATTTCTTGGTTCTGACATAGTACCTGCCAGTATGCATTTACAACTTGGGGAACTGGAAGGAAAAGTTAATAACCGAGATTGACCGAGAAAACGCGGCTAAAAGACCATAACTGAAATCCACCCGACATCTGCAATCCTTAACAAGAAAATTACATCTACAAGACAATTCCCAACCGCCTCTCTTTTTATACTTCCTTATCGCATCATTCCAGATGCGAAGTTAACTGAGCTGTCTCTTGAATCCGGCGTCGGGCTATTCGAGGCAGTATATCGCCAAACAACCTGCACAAACACGTACCCAATTCAATTTCACACGTATGTGCTCACCGTTAAAAGCTTGTCAAGAAGATCGAATGGAGGACAATTTCAAATGCATAACTCCCCTTTTACCCGTTTGAAGCCGCTCGCTGTCGGCTTTGTAGTCGTCCTGTTTTCAACCCTTACGATTGCTCAACACTACACGCAGACCAACCTGGTCTCTAATAAGGCTGGTCTTGCACCGGTAACGGATCCAAATCTGCAGAATCCCTGGGGACTGGTTGCCAGCCCAACTTCTCCCTGGTGGCTTTCCAACAATGCTGGTGGCACTTCCACTCTGTATGCGACGCCCACCGGTACAGCGGCAACGATTGTTCCGCTGGTGGTAACGGTGCCCAATGCGCCCAGCCAGCCGGCCCCTGGTTCCCCAACGGGGGTCATGTTCAACGGAAGTGCAACTGATTTTCTTCTTGCCCCAGGCAAGCGGGCCATTTTCATATTTGTAACCGAAGATGGCACCATCTCCGGCTGGAACCCCGGTGTACAACCAACGACGGCGGTTATTGAAGCCGACAATTCACAGGTTCCCGACGCAGCCAACGGAGCGGTTTACAAGGGTGCGACGATCGCTGAAATCGACGGAAAGAAGTTCATCCTGGCGGCTAACTTCCGCAGCGGGAATATCGACGTTTTTGACACCAACTTCAAGCAGGTAAAAATCTCAGATGACGCTTTCGATGATGATCGCATCCCACGCGATTTTGCTCCTTTTAACGTGCAGGCGATTGGCCCCAACATCTACGTAACCTATGCCAAACAGAATGCGGCAAAGCATGACCCGGTGGGAGGCACCGGCTTCGGGTTCGTTGACGTTTTCAGCCCTGAGGGCAGATTGAGGGCCCGGCTGCAGCATGGGCCGTGGCTCAATGCTCCCTGGGGCGTGGTGCTGACCACGGAGCACTACGGCGAGTTCAGCCATACACTGCTGGTGGGTAACTTCCGCGGCGGCACCATCGCGGCATTTAATCCGTTAACCGGCCGATTCCTGGGCAACGTCTTGAATCCCGACGGCACAACCCTGAATATCGATGGATTGTGGGCGCTCACTTTCGGTAACGACCACAACGCCGGCCCTGCCACTACGCTGTTCTTTACTGCTGGTATCAACGGCGAAGTGGATGGCCTGTTCGGCACTCTGACACCTGTTGCTGCCGAACTGGGTGAAGATGATGAGCAGTAGTCTTTAAAAGAAAACATCCAAGACCCGCTGCCGTGCGGGTCTTGGATTGTTTTAGGACGATTTCTTCAAACGAAAAATCCGGAATATGGGTTTTACAATTTTTTTACAAATAAACGATCAGGTAGTGACACTTCATACCGGCTAAACGAGTAGTCTCCTCCTCAATGTTGTAAATAGATGCTGTAAGGTAAAGAGCCAAAGAGCTCTAAAAACTGAACTGGACAGAGAAGGCAATACCTTATGCGTCTCCAGGACCAGAATGCGTCGAATCAAAGTTGAGGGAGGCTGTGGTCCGGCGCATTCTGGGTAGGTTAGGTCTAGCGCAAGCAACATTACGGGACGTTCAGTGATTGTAGACAGGGCTTGCGGGCACAGGTGGGTCGTAATCACGGCCGTATTTGTTTTTGTGGGATTTATATAGGCTTCCAGCTTCCGCCACGTGGAGCGTACCGAAGGAAGCCGCGCCTTCCGGAACCACAATTTCTCGAGTTAGATTTTTCAGCATCTCCGGCAACGAGCGTTCATGCCAAACGTGCAGAATATAGCGCCCCGGCGGAACGCTGGCGATACTTATCTGTCCGGCACGGTCAGAAGTTCCGTAATAGGGTGTGGCCATAACAACTACTACAGCACTCATTTCAGGATGAATGTTGCAGAAAATGTACGATATGCCGGGGTGATCGAAGCGAACGGCACGAGTGGTTCCTGCTTCGTAGAGTCCGAGGTCGAAGCGCTTGCCTTCAAATAAGGAAAATACGTTGTGGAAAATCGGATCGCGATTGGGGAATTCCACGACCGTCCCCATCGGGATCACGAGGATGTGAGGCTTGAAGCTTTTATCTTTTTGCAACAACTGTGCACGTTGTGGGGCAGCAGGAGCAAGATCGGCATTCTTCCCGGAAGAATTATCCACCGGCGTCAACCAAACCACGATGTTCGATTTATCGGCAATGGCCGAACTCGCTTTGTCTTTCGTTGAATCAATACGGGTCAAATCAATGCGGCCTGTGACTGTCGTTTTCTGACACCAGCCCAAAGCCGGTGTAAGCAGCAGAGAGAGCAACAAACCGTATCTGGCCCAATACCTCATTGGAGATGCGTCCATGGTTGCTTCAGAAAACAATGCCCATAGCAGTACTAATGTGGTTTGCAATCTCGCTGCTGTGATCAAGACTAAAGGTCCGCAAATGCCGGTACTCGATCGAGAATATCAAGTTTGATCGTGGCCGGTAAATGACATTGGCAAATGCACTCTGGTTCCGCACGACGGTATCGAAGTAAGAAATCTGTCCTCCAGAGAAGCCATCCACCTCTCGAGCAAATGGATTCTCCTGTCCAAACGCAGCGTTGAATTCGAAGGGGCTTTCCGTCGGTTTGAATTTCAGTTGTGTCCATCCCCCCAACGTATCCAGTCCATCGACTTCAGTCAGCGGATTTGAGAGTGGGGTTTCCCACAGTGCGCTGCGGCCCAAACCGCCGCCTAAACCTCCGATAGCGCGCCCGCGATGGAACTCGCCGGTAAGCGAGAACCAGCGATTCAGCGGCAGGCTCCAATCCGTAGTACCTGCCCAGCCGTAAACTTTTCGCTGGAATCCCCATTTTTGGCTGCCATAATATCCACCCACACCCAGCGTAAATGGCCGTCCGAAAATATTCTGCGTCCAGGCTACACGGGCGGCCGCTCCGGGTGTCCGCGATCGCTCTCCCGCCTGGGGCTGACGGAAGTACTGCGACATGGGCGTTTCCCCTGTCAACGAATCGAGAATTCCACCCTGGACCAGAACGCTTGAACCCTCGCTGATCTCGGTGCGATGTTCTACTCGGAACTGTGGAGTCCACGCCCATAGATTTCCCGCGTAAGAAAGTGCTGGTGTTGACAGCGTAACGAAGCTTGTTGGCGACAGTGGCGCAAAAAATAAGCTGTCTTGTCCGGCAACAATAGATGTATTTTTCCAATCCAGTCGCACCGTACCGGTACGCAGGCGCATAATTCCTTGGGTTACACCGTTCGAGTAACCAGGAAACCCTCCTGAAAAATCAAACTGCACGCTGGCGCTGGTTTTCGCGCCCGCAAACTCCGGACCAAAAACTTCCAGACCAAGTTGGGATTGACGCAAGCTACCCCCAAAACTGCCGCGCGAATCCAGGGTCGCTCGCGGCATTGCCGTCGTGGGAAAATCAAGATTGTCCACCGACCCCTCGTTCCCGAACAAATTCAAGAGCACAATGCCAGAGAGCTTTACGCGGTACTTGGATGCACTCTCCACCTTGGTTTGATATTGTTCATTGATTTTTTCGCTTAGAAGTTGCTGCTCTTCTTCCACCTTGGCCAGCCGTTGTTCGGCCCCCTCACCCTGATTCGATTCGTCCACCGCATTGCCTGGAATTTCTGCAGAGGCCTCCACGGGAACCACGGACCCAGGTTTGGCATCGAGCTTTCTTTCCGTGGCTTCAAGCTCTTCCTGCAAGACATCAACTTGAGTTCGATAGCGGACCGCTTCGGCGTGAATCTCACGCACTGCGGCCTGAAGTTCGCGAACTTGCTTTTGCAATTCGATTACCGAATCTTGCAGCGACGCATTCTGTGGGCTTGCTGTGACCGGCTCCTGGGCCTGAGACCGTAAAGGCCTATTCATCAAAAGCAAAGAAATTGAAAGTAATAGAAGAAGACGATAACGCGAACGAGATAGGTTTCTCCATGGCATAATGAGCCTCCCTTACAAAAAGAATTATGCTGGCCTAAAGCTATTTCGGGTTTGATTGAAACATTTCAGGGCCTCATGGACCGATGTCCTCAAATATGTTTTTAAGATGAGGTCCTTTACTGAGCTCGGGATTCCGCCCGGCAGCAGCGCCGCCCAGGTTCCCGATGCTTCCGCTTGCTAACGGCTCAATGTGTGGACAGCGAACTGGCAGTCGCTTCTCTCCCCTCAGCAGTCGCGGGCCGTTGATTGAAAGAGAGTGGCAACGTGAGCTTGAATACCGTGTGTCCGGCAGCAGTGCTCTCTATCTTTACACTGCCTCCGTGGTCTTCAATGATCTTTTGAACAATCGTTAATCCCAGGCCTGTACCATTTTCTTTTCCAAAGCTGACAAAAGGTTCAAACAGCCTACCACGAATTGCTTCTGCAATTCCCGGACCGTTGTCGGCAATGCAGACTTCCAGGAATTTCTCGTTGCTATGAATCGTGATTTCGATTTTTCCTGAATCACAGGGTACAGCCTGACAGGCATTTAGCAGTAAGTTGTAAAAAACCCGTTCCAGTTTTTTCGTATCGTACCAACAGTTGCTCGGACCCTGGCTGGCCAGGGTAATATTCACACCATGGAACTCGGGATTGGCTCGAACCGACTGAATCGCGTGCTTCATCGCGTCCTCTACGTTGCCATAAATCAGGGAGAGCGACTCCCGGGTGCGCGAGAATTCCAGAAGCGACTCGATCAGATCTGTCATTTGCGCGACGGCCAGGCGTATCTCATGATAAAACTCTTCCCGCTGGTGCAGATCGAACTTGTGCTCCGACAGGAACTCTGAATTCGCCACAATGGCGGTCAACTGATGGCGCATATCGTGTGAAATAGAGCTCGCCATCTGTCCGATGGTGGCCAGGCGTTCTGATTCAAGCAGCTTTTGCTGAGCTTTTTGCAAGTTGGTACGCATTCGATCAAAAGCTGCGGTCACCTCAGCGACTTCGTCGCCACCATGCGGCTCCAGAGGATAAGCAAAGTCTCCCTTCTCCAGAGCGCGGACACCAGCTACCAGGTTTCCCAGGGGGCGCGTGAAGCGATGCGAGATTAAGAAAACGAGCAGTCCCTGGCACACGATTGCGATTAAGCCCAGTCCCATAAGAAAGCGGTATAGACCCGTCAAGAACCTGGTCGCCTGGTCGTAAGACTTCAAAACGCTCAAGTGGACGCCTGAAGAAGCACTGGGCGCAAGCTCAAGTGATGACGCCAGATAACGTTCATCCCCTAATTGGATGTCTCCCGGATCTGGCTTTAGCCCTCCGCCACCTTGCCGGGCCAGCTCCGATTCCTGACCGGAAGAAAGTGTGCTCCTCGCAATGGAGTTCCCGTACCAGAAAGCAACCTGACTGGTTGAGATCTGGCTGATTTCCTTAGCTACGCGGTCATCAATTTCGTAACCTACAGCCAGCACTCCCAACGGATTATTGGCATTCTCCGGACCAGAATAAACCGGCTGAAGAAAAACTTCGTACAAATGCCCAGCTCCAAACCACCACTGCCTCGGTTCACCCGATTGTAAAGAACGATCCAGCGATTCCTGGGCTATCCCAATGGTGAATACCGGAGCTGAAGTGTGGAGGGCAACAATTTTTCCGGAACGGTTTGCCAGAACAAATAAATCGCTTCCGCCACGCTTCCAGAAGTCAGTGGACGCATCCTGGATGGTCGCCGCATGTTCGGTTGTCATGAGCGCTTTAAGGGTGGGCAGGTTGGAAAGCAGCTCCGCCGAGTGGCTCAGGGCAATCTCGCGTTCATATTGAAAGTTCTGGAAGGTAAGAATTGAGTTGCGCAGGTCTGCAATAATCTGGTCACGAATCTGCGAGTTTACGCTCCGACGCACGATGAGCAAACTCGTCCCCGTTAACCCGGTCGAGATCAACAATAATGCAATGAGAAACTTGGTTCGTAATCGAACCTTCACTATGACTCACCCCTCCGACAGCACCGGAACTCCAGCCGCTATCGCACAAATTTATACCCAGTGCCATGCACGGTGCGAAAGTGTACGGGGAATGCCGGGTCTTTTTCAATTTTTTGCCGGAGCTTCAGGATGTGGTTATCCACTGTGCGCGTGGAAGGATAATTTTGATAGCCCCAAACCTCATTCAGAAGCTCTTCCCGCGTGACCACACGTTCCAGGTTTTGTGAAAAGAACTTCAAAACCTTGAATTCCTGCGCTGTGAGAGAAATTTGCTGGCCCGCCCGTTTGAGTTCCATCTTGGTGAAATCCACCGAGATATTTCCGAAAACAAACAAATCGGAAACTGTCCCGCTCCGCGCAGAACGCCGGAGGGCGCCCTGAACTCGCGCCAGCAACTCTCTTGGGCTGAATGGTTTTGTAACGTAATCGTCTGCACCAAGTTCCAGCAGAAGAACTTTATCCACCACGTCGGTTGTCGCGCTCAGGACTATGACTGGAAGCGAGGGGTTCTTGCTCTTGATTTCGCGGCAAACTTCTTTCCCGGATGCACCCGGCAACCTCAGATCCAGGAGAACTACCGAAGGTGGGGCATTTTGAAATAACTCTAGCGCAGCCGTTCCGCTGCCGGCGATATCAACGCCGTATCCTTTCGACTCGAACAACCGCTTCAATGCTCTTTGGACTGCGCGGTCATCTTCCACCACCAGAACTCGTTCCATCCCGTAATTGTACTTCGGAAGCGGCGGCTCCGAGTATGACTGACTCGAAACCTGGCTAGAGTCGGCTTTTTCCTTTATGTCTGCGTCATCTTCTTGCTGGATAGGTGTGAAATCCTGCATGGTAAAAACAAAATCTCCCTGAGCATACCCAGCAAATACAACCTGCTGGATAAATGTCACTAGAATCATCACACAGAAAGAATTTTGAAATTGTCATAAAAATGTAAATTCATCGTGGCGTTAAGAGTCTCGCATGTTGAGATCGAATAGTTCAGACAATTTCCAGCCAGAAGGAAATCCCTTTTCGAGCAACACCTGTTAATTTAGGGCTTGCCCACAGCGATTCCAATGGCTCCATACAATCACTTTCCTGGCTGATGAATGCGTTCGGCAGCACAACTTTGAAGTTCTCGTGTCCGGCAAGCAACGAAGTTGCCAGCAAATATTGCTCTGAGTAGTACCATTCTGCCCACTCTGGCATGTAGTCGTAAGGCAAATCAATATCGTGGATATGAACCAGGACCCCGGGACGTAAGTTTGGCAAAATATCCAGAAAAAAAACACTGACATCAGAATTCATGAAGCTGCGGTGAGAACCGTCTACGAACAGAATGTCGCCGGACTGAAGGCCCTCAAATAATTTCAGGTCAACATCCTGTGCCGGTCTTCGAATGACCTGATCGCAGATAGCATCAATTCCAGCTCGCGGATGAGGATCAATCGAGGTAATCCTGGTCGCGAGCTTGTGGTCGCGAATCGCACGGCGCACAACTTTCGTGGAGTATCCCGAGCCTATTTCCAGGTATTGACCGGGTTTTCTCAAGGCCACAAAACCATATAACGCCAGCGTATCGAGCCCATCCAACCATTTGTTGATCCAGCAAGGTTCGGTTGATTCCTTGGGTTCGTTGAGTGGTATCTGCAAAAGATGCGAATCCAAACTGCGAAACTCCTTCAAGGTCGCTGCGAACTTGGACCTATCAGCAGAAAACAATTGATAAAGTTTTTGGTGCGGTGGCTTGCCGTATCCGTATCGTGGAGTCGGCACAAAAGGGTAATCGAGAAAGATGGGGTAGTACCCTTTTAGCAATCGAGGAATGTTGTAGAGTACATACAAAAAGCCGTTCTTGCGCGCAATTCTCTTGAGAGTCTTTGGCATGTGTTTATACGATTTTATCCAGATGCACAGCTATAACCAATTTTTGGAAAAGCGAAGCAGCCGGCTGTAATTCTAATGCAAGGGAGCAGTGACCCATGCAGTCTGAAACATCGCGCATCGAAGCATTTTCAGACGGAGTGTTTGCCATTGCAATCACACTGCTGATCCTGGAGATAAAAATACCCACTCCGGCAAAGGGCAGTCTTGCTGTTGCTCTGTTGCAGCAATGGCCATCGTACCTGGCTTTCCTGATGAGCTTCGCCTTTATCGGCATCATGTGGATCAACCATCACCGGCTGTTCACCCACATCAGACGGTCGAATGACGTACTGCTCATTTTGAACCTTCTGTTGCTGTTGGGGGTTACAATTGTGCCTTTTCCCACTGCAGTATTGGCGGCATATCTGGGTGATCGCGATCAAAGGGTGGCAGCGATGTTGTACAACGGAACATACTTCGTGATTGCGTTGTTGTTCAATATACTGTGGCACTACTCCGTTTCCCGCCAACTCCTCGACAAGAGCACTCTTCCCTTCTCACAAAACATTTCCAGACAATATGCTTTAGGGCCGGTTATGTATTTGATCTGCCTGGCCTTGGCATGGTTCAGTGTGCCGGCGAGTCTGGCAATCAACGGCGTCCTGGCAATTTTCTTTGTATTACCACCAGAGCTATTGAAAAAACGCAACGGGTAAAGATCATTATTTTTTTGCGTTTGAAGCCAGCACTTCCATCGATGGAAACGACGTAGCTGCGGTTAGCGTTCGCTCGGGCGGCTTCAGGCCTTTCTGGAACGCCTGGACCAGCATCTCCAAAGCCAGGCCGGTATTGGCTGGGACCACAACTGTGGCGGCCAGCAGGCCATCTCGAACCCATTGCTGTCCTCCTTTGGGAAGACCATCGCAACCAGTGTAGGGCAACCCGAGCCACTTCTCCCGGTCCTCGGAATCGAACAACTCCTGAAATGCCTTCCGCGCCCCCAGGGCCATCGAGTCGTCTTGGCACCCAATCACGTCAATTGCAGTTTTCACAGAGGTCGAGAGTCGCAACCAGGCTTGAACCGATCGCTGGGCGCTTTCCGAAGTCCATTCGCCTTTCAGCATCCTTACCTCAATGTTGCCAGGCTTTGTCTCGTACATGCCGGATGTTCGCTGCTTGGCGGCCGAACTGTTGGAAGGGCCCTGTATATAAAGGACGGAACCGCCCTTGGGCAGAAGTGCGGCAAACTGCTTTCCCTGAATCCGGCCAATCTCTTCGTGATCTGAGGTAATAGAAAAGATAGGAACATTAAGAGTGTTGCGGATTTCTGCAATGTAATCGATCTCACGATTGAGAACTACCCATCCGATTCCGGCAGCAACGGCCGCGCGTGCCACAGTCGGCAGAGCTGTTCCGCCCACCGGTTCCAGGACAATCGCGTCAGGATGTGAATTAGAAGCGGATTGAATAACCTGCAATATTTGCTGGCTTTGATTAATCGTGTCATTGTCCGCGTAGATGATATCCACGTCTACGCCGAGCCGGCGCGCTGTCTCCTCAGCAGCCGTCGCCTGCTCCTGCTGATAGTCGTTGTCGTTCGTTGTAAGGGAAACGAGGAACTTGCGCCTTTTCATGTCAGCTTTAACAAAATCATTATCTCAACTTCTGCCAAGCTTTGCATAAAAGGTCCACAATAACAAACTTTTCATGCTGGGTGAAATGCAATCACCTGGCCGGAGGGCGCTTGTAGTGGTTTATTAAACCGTTCTAAGACAGAAAGCGCCGCAATTTGCAGAGTCAAATCTCCCTTCTATTGTCGGCTGCAGCACTATGGGTTTACATGAGACGGTGCTTCAACGTGCTGTGCTATAAGCGCATCAACTTTGGCCAACAGCGCTGAATTATCCTGGCGCGGATATTGCTTCAAATTTTCCAGATACTGCGGAAGATTAAAGAGAAATGCCTCGACCCTCTCCTTATTCAAATCCTCCCAATATGAACCGTAGCCCATTTTGCCGACGTAATAGGCATTCAAGATCTGTTCAAACTGGTTCTTCACCGGAACCGCAAGGTAGGGCTTGCCTAAATATAACGCCTCGCTCAACAGCGAGAAACCGGCGTTTGCGACTACCGCCTTACAGCCAGTCAAGTCTTGAAAAAAACTGCTCAACGAGGGTTTCTTGAAGAGGATGTTCTCCTCCTGCCCTTCGCGGTCAAACCCGTAGGCAATGAAAGAGCCGCGCACGCTCTTGAGCAGCTTTACAAGATCGGGAGAAGGAGAGGTGACGTACACCAGAATATCTTCACCCTGGTGAGTTTTGGCCTGAAGAATTTCCTCCCGCAAAATAGGTGGAAATAAGAAGGTGCCTTTGCGCCGTATCTGCGCCGGGAAAAACGAGATGACCAGATAAGCATCAGCTCGCGGAGTCATCAAATGTGTAACCAGTTTTACCGCTGCGGCGTCGCGTTTGTACTGCCGCGGATAGCTGATATCTGTATTCGTCAGGATGTGCTGATTGTCTATGGAAATCACCGGTAGACGTTTCAAGTGCCCCACGTGACAAGACAACGGCTCAAAGTCAGTGACCACCAGATCAATCGCCCACTGTTTCACCAGCCGCATCAGTTGGCGAATGCTTCTGGCCGCCTTGGGAGCAGTGATGAGATTTTTAGCGAGTGTGCGTTTGTATCGCACCTGGTTGTTGACATAGGCGATGCGAAAACCGTAAATCTCGGTAACCTCGAAACTCTCAGCCAGGTTTTTTTGCCCGCGATCGAAGGAGACCACATGCACCGTGTGTCCCTTTTGCTGAAGATGCGTGATAACTTCTTTGGCGCGCGTGGAGTGGCCTGAGCCTTCTCCATTGACCCCGTAAAGTATGTTAGCCATGTGGTTTTGGATGAGTATAACGTAAGAGCTTATTCCGGCGAATAGAACCCTCAAGAACAGCCGATAACACTACGGACGTATTACCCTATTTACAACGTCGCTTGTCTGAAAATTCAAAGCAAGAACGGCGTTGATTTCTGTTTGAATTTTAATTTGATGCAGGAGGAACGTATGCCGTCGTTGCCTGATAATGGAATGGCTCACGTATCCAGTCCTTATTCCGTACCGGAGACATTGCAGCGGCTGGAATCGGTATTGCAAGCCAAGGGGCTCACCATTTTTGCCCGAATTGACCACAGCGGTGAAGCCGAGAAGGTCGGCATGAAGATGCGTCCGACTCAACTGGTCATCTTCGGGAGTCCCAAAGCCGGCACGCCCCTGATGATCGCTTCTCCGACTCTCGCTATTGATCTTCCTCTCAAAGCCCTGGCCTGGGAAGATGCGGATGGCAAAGTCTGGCTGTCGTATAACACCCCCGAATACCTCAAGCAGCGCCACAATATTCCTGACGGTTTGCTCAAAAACATCGCTGGCGCAGGAACATTGATTCAAAAGGCTGTCGAATAAATACTTGGGGTTCAATTGGCGGAAACTAAAACGGTAAGCCTGCGGGCGTGGTCGGCCCGCAGGCTTTTTTGCGAGGTTCATTAGGCACTACCGCAGGTGCCTATTGAAGCGTGAAGTTGCAAACGGTCTCTGAACCCACCCCACTAAAGGCCCCCCACCAGTTCAGTTGTGTGACCGTATTCTGCTCCGTACGGAAGGCCAAGCCGCTGCCCACCGTCTGCTCCGCTCCACCTGGCGCCGTCACAAAGACCGAGTAAGTATGCGCCGGGATGTTGACCACCATGCGGAAGTGATAGGTCATTCCACCAGAGTAGGTGATAGTCGTGGTGTTGTAAGCACCGCCGTCACGCGCATCAATATTTCCCGAAGGATTAAAGCGCGCAAGGGCTGCAAACCCGGTGTAGGCAGTTTGCGCGCCGTTCGAGAGCCCGATCACGGCATTGATGGGCGATGCCGAAGGCGTCGCGTCAAATGCAACCGTGAAAGTCCCGGTCTGGTTAGCAAAGGCGGTGTTTTGCCATGGCCCATTGGTTGTCGTGACTGCACACACTGGCGTGACGGAATTGACGGTCAAGCTTACGCTGGCCGAGTGCGTCAGACTGCCGCTCGTCCCCGTGATCGTCAGAGTTGAGGTGCCAGCAGCCGCCGAACTGCTGGTGGTTATGGTTAGCGTAGATGTGCCCGAGCCGCTCACCGAAGCCGGACTCAGAGTTGCTGTCACTCCCGCCGGCGCGCCGCTCACGCCCAACGCTACCGCTCCACTGAAACCATTGATCGCACTAACCGTCGCAGTGTAGCTGGTCCCATTTCCGGCAGTCACAGTTTGCGTACTTGGTGATGCCGTCAATGAGAAATCAGGCACGGGTTGTGGATTGATGGTCAACGTTACGCTGGCCGAGTGCGATAGGCTGCCGCTCGTCCCAGTGATGGTCAGCGTATAGGTACCCGCTACAGTCGAACTGCTGGTAGAAACACTCAGTGTCGAAGAACCCGAGCCGCTTACCGAAGTCGGATTCAACGTAGCTGTCACGCCCGCTGGCGCACCGGTTACGCTCAGCGCTACCGCTGCGCTGAACCCACCGGTTGCGCCCACGTTTACCGTGGAGCTGGTGCTGCTTCCCGCTGTCACCGTCAGCGCACTGGGTGAGGCCGCCAGCGAGAAGTCACCAGTTCCACCGCTCCCCACTAATATGAAGTTGCAAACCGTATCCGAACCGGTGGCGGCAAACGCTCCCCACCAATTCAGTTGCGACACTGTGTTCTGCTCGGTACGGAAGGCAAGGTTGCTGCCCACCGTCTGCTCCGCTCCGCCTGGCGCCGTCACAAAGACCGAGTAGGTATGCGCCGGGATGTTGACCACCATGCGGAAGTGATAGGTCACTCCGCCAGCGTAGGGGATGGTCGTAGTGTTGTAAGCGCCGCCGTCACGCGCATCAATATTTCCTGAAGGATTGAAGCGCGCCAGGGTTGCGAAGCCGGTGTAAGCCGTCTGCGCACCGTTCGAGAGTCCGACCACGGCATTGATAGGCGAAGCCGAGGGCGTAGCGTCAAACGTAACCGTGAAAGTCCCTGTCTGGTTGGCAAAAGCGGTGTTCTGCCATGTGCTGCCGGTTGCGGTTACACATTGCTGCACGGGATTGACCACCAGCGTCACGTTCGCCGAGTGCGACAGACCTGCACTGCTGTCGCCGCCTGTGATAGTTAGCGTAGAGCTGTTGGTTGGAGTCGAGCTGCTGGTGGTGACGGTCAGCGTGGATGTCCCCGAGCCGCCGCTCACCGACGCCGGACTGAAGCTGGCCGTCGCACCCGCTGGCAATCCGCTCGTGCTAAGCACAACCGTTCCAGCGTAAGCATTGACCGGACTTACTGTCACCGTGTAGGTAGTGCTGTTTCCCACAGTGACCGTCTGCGAAGCCGGACTTGCGGTTAGAGTGAAGTCAACCGGCGGAGGCGAGTTGACCTGTAGAGTCACTGCAACCGAGTGCGAGAGACCTGCACTGCTGTCGGTGCCTGTGATCGTCAACGGATAGCTGCCCGCTAGAGTTGAACTGCTGGTCGAGATGGTCAGCGTCGAGGTTCCCGACCCGCTGATCGAAGTCGGATTGAAGCTGGCCGTCGCGCCCGACGGCAGTCCGCTCACGCTCAAAGCTGCTGTTCCTGTGTAACTGTTGATTGGGGTCACTCTCACTGTGCATGTGGTGCTGTTCCCTACGACTACCGTTAGCGGACTCGAGCATGCAGACAATGAGAAATCAGGTGGCGGGTTAACCACTAACGTCACATTAGCGCTGTGCGTCAGGCTCCCGCTCGTGCCTGTGATGGTCAGTGTGTAGCTGCCAACGATAGTCGAACTGCTGGTGGTAACGCTTAGTGTGGAAGAACCAGAACCACTCAACGAGTTCGGCGTCAACGTAGCCGTGACTCCAGCAGGCGCGCCGCTTACAGTCAGCGCGACGGTTCCGCTGAAGCTATTAACCGGGCTAACGGTTGCTGTGTAACTACTCCCGCTCCCAACGATTACACTCTGCGAACTGGGGCTCACTGTCAAAGTGAAATCTGGTACAGGTGCCGGATTGACCACTAACGTCACATTCGCGGAATGCGAAAGAGTCCCGCTCACGCCTGTAATAGTCAACGGATACGTGCCCGCAACCGTCGAAGTGCTGGTGGTAATACTGAGCGTGGAAGAACCCGAACCACTCAATGAGCTCGGACTCAACGTAGCCGTAACTCCCGCAGGCGCACCGCTCACCGTCAGCGCTACGCTTGCGTTGAAGCCGTTGCTTGGGGTTACCGTTGCGGTGTAGCTGGTGCCATTCCCTGCTGTCACCGTTTGTGAACTGGGTGTCGCCGACAGCGAGAAGTCAGGCGGCGCGTTCACTGATAGCGTGACCGTGGCTGTATGCGATGTGCTGCCGCTCGCGCCCGTGGCGGTCAGGGTGTAATTGCCTGCCGGGGTTGAACTGCTGGTTGTAACGTTCAGCGTGGAAGAGCCCGAGCCGCCGCTGATCGAAGACGGGTTGAAACTGCTCGCAGCCCCTGCAGGCAATCCGCTAACGCTCAGCGATACGTTGCCGTTGAAGCTGTTGATCGGACTCACCGAGGCTGTGTAATTGGCGCTGTTACCCGCGATGACGGTCTGTGAAGCCGGCGATGCCGACAGCGAGAAGTCGGGTTGCGGCACTCCGGCACCCGCGTCGGCGCCGTGACTCAACGTCTCAAAAACCATCATGTGATGGTCAACTTCAACCGACTGTGTTCTGATGCCGGTCGTCAGCCAATTCAGCGTGTCGGGCAACGAATCGCCCAGGCGGTTGTGATACTCGTTGTAACCAATCTCAAATGTAGGACGCGAAGCCAGAGTTACGTGCCCGCCGCAAACTGAACTCGGCACGGAATTGCCCAGCAGATAGTGGGCGTGAAATTCCAGCGTGGCCTCCAAGCGTGGTTTCTCTGACCCGTAGAGGTCCACACCCTGGATATGCGCGGTCTCAGCCGCAGCGATGGCCGCTGCAATACCGAACTCGGTATGTCCAAAATCGCGGCAGGTTTCCTGCGCTACGCCGTTGACGCTGGCGTTGAACACGGTCTGCCCATTCCAGTTGGTGGATCCTCGGGGCGCAGGCACCGGATTAGGTCCGTCAACAGGAAAGTAGTAGAAGTAGGCAGGCACGCGTTGATGCCAAAAGGTAACAGCATGATTGAACAGGTTGGTATCGTCGTTATACACGGCGATGCCGATCATGCCCTCGATCATGCTCAGCTCCCAGTTGCCGTTGTTTCCCGAGCCGTTGATGATAGTGGGCAACATGGCGTTGGTCATCATGGTGCCGAAGGCCTGAGCATCGGCCGGCGCCCAACCCGCATTGCTGTAGCGGATGATCTCCGCCGCGCGCGGCCACTTCGAAGCTCCCCAGCCAGCCTGTAACGGGCCGTTGGAGTTGGTGTAGCCGGTGAGGTTGTGCCCGTAGGCGTTCAGGATTCTGATCGCGTTTTGCCCGTACGTGTTATTCCCGGTGATCCAATACAGTAGAGCTTGGGTATAGGCGGCCGTGCCGTCTTCGTCCTCGGTTGAACAACCGATATCAGGATTGGAAAAGGATCCGCAGTCTATGACTCCGCCAGAAGGAGGCCCTTGCGGGCTGTAGGTCAAAGATCCGTAAGTACTCTTTTGTGCATTCAAAAACTCGGTGTAGATGGGATCAACCTTGGCGTTCACCTGCGCTTTAATAAAATCCAACTGTGCCCGGCTGACCAGAACGCCGGGATGCTGAAACGTGGTCTGGGCCGCGGCAAGTTGGCTGCCGACTGAAACGAGGACAAAGCACAATACTGCTAACAGCAGAAGCAAATGCTTTTGCTGTAACCTAACTCCCTTGCGAAACTCACGCTGCGTTGGTTTCATGCTGTTGACTCCTTGAGGTTTTTTAATGCGACCCAAAAGTGCTTTGCTTTCAGGTTCGGTTGTTCCTTGAGGGCGGAGGAAGGTGAAAGTGAATGGAGGATGAGCATACTTACCAGGCGCTGGCAGGGAGTTGCCTGCGCCTTTTACCGTTGTCGGTATTTGGGGACTTACCATCCGTTTCTCCTCGCGTTTAGCGTCAGAGATTGATGAACGCCTAAGTTTTCGTACTGGTCGTGCTGGTCGAGCTCATTCAAATCCCACAATGCGAGATGAAGCAATAAAGAGGATTTTTTTATCCTTTAAATCCAAAATCTGAATGATGCTTGCCGCAAAAAATGCTAATCTCATTGTGGTTGCTCCTTTTTGTATCGAAACCGTGCCCCGGTGGATGGTAGTATCTCCGGTACACATAGGAGTGTTCGCTTTAATGCAGCATCTGTCAGCATTCCTTTATAATTTTTTAGTCGCTAGTGGAAGTTAATAACCGATATTGACCGATAAAACGCCGTTAAAGGGTCCGGAAGTCATGGCCCCGGGCTTATGTTCCTCAACATGCCGCAATCACCTCAAACAACACCGAACAATGACCCGGTATCTCAGCAGCCCTATGGGGAGTTGATACAACGAGTCAGCGCCAGCATCGCTTTGAAGAACTCACCGCGATTGCTGCAGCTCTTTCACTACCTTTGTGAGCGCGGCTTGAGCGCGCCTGGCGAGTTCATTTCAGAACATCAGGTTGGAGTAGAAGTATTCGGCCGCAAGCCCGGATACAATTCCGACGGCGACACCATTGTCCGGACCCAGATTTCGCAGCTCCGCAAGCGACTCCTGCAATATTTCCTCTCCGAAGGCAGCGAGGAGCCGATCGTCATCGAAATTCCCGTGGGTTCTTACTTGCCGGTTTTCCAGCCACGCAAGGAACAACCCAAACCTCACAAAGAAACCGGTGACGGCGCTTCACCGGCAGCGACTCCGCCTGCACTGATGCCTGACAAGACGCCGGGCTCGCGCGTGCTTGGCTACAGCGTCTGGGCTGTGGTGACAGTTTTGATAGTGCTCTGTGGGTGGTTGGTCTGGCAAAACTCTCGTTTGCGTGCTGAGCGCGTTCTCTCAAATTCGCGCTCGCCCTATCTCGATCATCTATGGAAGCAGCTATTCGACAACGGACGGCCTACCTCGATTGTCAGCTCTGACGCAAATGCAATGTTCTTCTCCGATTTCATGGATAAGCCCATCACTCTGGATGAATATCGCGATCCCAGCTACCCCAGCGGCCTGGTGGATAAGTGGATTTCAGATCCGCAAGCCCGAGTCACGTTAGGCCATTTCATGAGCACCTATTTCACCGGCAGCCAGGATAATTTCGCCGTCGCCAGGCTTACCCAGACGGCAGAGCACGGCAAAATTGCCACAACCGTTATCTATGCGCGTAATTTTCGCTGGCCATCCCAGCCCAGCAATGTCATCTT
Source organism: Terriglobales bacterium (assembly GCA_035487355.1). Taxonomy (NCBI): domain Bacteria; kingdom Pseudomonadati; phylum Acidobacteriota; class Terriglobia; order Terriglobales; species Terriglobales bacterium. Next base: position 24,875 of record DATHMF010000013.1, read on the forward strand.
TCTTGGCCACCGCAAGGCGAATCCATGGGTAGAGCTGTTCGACAGCCAACTGAATTTTACTTATGAATGGCGCCAGGATGCGCGCAAGGGATTGCTGCTCAACCGCAAACCCAAGGGCGAGGAGAGCGCGACCTACGAGTGGAACATACCTGCCAACAGTACCTACGCCACCCTCTCCTATATGCCCATGGATCAAGGCACGGCTCTACTGATCGGCGGCACCGACATGACCGCGGTGGACGCCGGCAGCCGCTTTCTTTGTGATGAGGATGCGGTCCACAAACTACACGCTGCTCTCGGCGTTGATCTTGGGCAGAAGCTGCCCTACTTTGAGGCGTTGATCGTAGCGCGCCGCGCAAGAAACGTCTCCTACGAGCCCCAGTTGATCTCGGTCCGCGTCCTTGACCACCCCACGGCAGTCTCCGAACAAACCCACTAGCAGTGCGGAAAAACTGGTAGTGCCGGCGTCCCGCCGGCTCCACAAAGTAGTACCATTCTGATATCAAAATATTGGTTCCTGAGGCAGCGCGGATTATCATTGTCCAGCATCCTGGGATGCGGGGGCATTGCCCTCCTCGGTCTTTGAAAATTCATCGTCTGACGCGATACTTATATTCGTATTGCGCGCCACGCTCTTGTTAATAGATGAGTTAATATCCAGACCTCCTAGCTAGTGTTACTCAAGAGCTTACACATCAATTACTTAGAATTGAAAACACTAGTGCAGCAAGTGGGGGCCTGCGGGCATAAAATACAAAGGCCGAAAGATTACTAAAAGATAAACTTTGCCTTTTGCCTTGACACCACCTGGTTTGCAGCCTACCGTTTCTCCAAGCCAATACTTTAATTTTTGTGGTGGGGTGATCTATGGACACATCCTTTGGTCCGGGGCTCTATTACAAACATTCGGGAAAATTCTTTGCCGGCGGCGTTTTAGTAGCTATCCTGGTCGGCTTGCTTGTGGGTCTGCCTTGCGCCTGGTTGTATGCCTGGCTCATCCACTGGAATCCATTCATCTATATTGACGTTTTGGCAGCCCTCGGATTCGGCGCAATCATCGGAATAGTAACCGAATCGTCCCTGGAATCGCACAAGTGCCGCAGCGTTCCGGTCGCAGGATTAGCGGCCTTGCTGGTCGTGCTGGTTGCCTATTACGTAAGCTGGGCAGTCTGGCTGCATACGCTGCTGAACTATCCCGCGACCGGGTTTCTCAGAAGCCCGGCAGATATGTGGGACGCGATCCTGTACGTGAACAGCCACGGCGCCTGGAGTCTGCGCGGCAGCGGTCTGGTAACAGGAATTCCCCTGTGGATTGCATGGGGACTCGAAGCCGCGTTTATCGTGGGCGCCGCTGTCCTCACGGCTGTCAGTAGCATGCAGCAGGCTAGTTACTGCGAGGGTTGCGATCGCTTTGCGAAGTTAAGCAAGGGCGTCTGCTATACCGGCGCCGGAAAAGCCCCCGCGATAGAAGAAAAAGCCGCATTCAAAAATTATCTCAAGGGGCTTAAACAGCACGCCACTGAGCTAAAGCCACACCTGGAGGTCAAGGATTTCTCCTACGTCGAGCAACTTGGTGCAGTACAGCCGGAGGCCATCGCGTGGTACCAATTTGACCTGACGAGCTGCCCGCAATGCAACATGACCAACACCCTGCGGGTCACACAAGTGCAAAGCAAGATTGAAGGCAAAAAGATAAAGACCGAAACCACGCAGAGCGAAGTTCTGCGCCAACTGCTGCTTTCCTCGACCGAAGCTGATGCTCTCAGAAAGCTCGGCGAAAAACTTCTGCCCACTCTTCCCAAGCTGGTGGCCGAACGCGCCCAGGCGCAAAAAGCAGCCGCCGTAGGAAAATCGTGAGTTGGATTATTTTCATTAACAAGCGTCTTCAGGCCCGAGGCTTTATTGATCCCTGCATTAGTAATGTCCCAAATGCGCAGCTTGCGGCGCACAAGTGGAAGCCCCGTACCTTTTTGTTGCGCGCTTGTGCGCGCATCGGTGGGAGCCCCCGGCTTTAGCCGGGGGGGTAAGGTTCGTAGAGTTTGGGCTTTAGCCCCGGCCTCTTTACATTATTTCGTCCCCGCCAACAAAATTTCGGCCCCCGCCAGCATGACCGGCCCTCGTCCATGCATGTCATCATCCGGATGCGGCCGCTCAATGTAGTAATTCAAATCTGTGCTGATACCCGTGCCCATGCAGGTACCTTTGACCATGCCATCAGCAGACACGTTTTTCGCGATGCCGGCAAAGGCCTTGCGGGCTACGGCCATGTTAGAGGGGTCAATCCAGCCGCGATTGACGGCACGCGCAATGCCGTAAGCAAACATTGCAGTAGAGGAAGTTTCTTCCCATAACTCAGGGTGGTCGAGCACCTGGCGCCACATGCCGTCATCCGCCTGCACCTTCTTCAGGCCCTCAATCTGCTTGCGCAGAATTTCGATAAGCTGAGCGCGCGCAGGATGATTCTCCGGCATCACCGAAAGCACCTCCACCAGCGTCAGCGTTGCCCATCCATTGCCGCGCCCCCATTTATAGGGAGCAGGCTTTTTGTCTTTGACAAAATAACCGTGGAACCAAAGACCGTCGCTATCCTGCTCCAGGGCGGCCTGATGGATGATCTGGTTAGCAGCGTCGTCCAGATATTTCTGGTCCCCGGTATATTTCGCCCAGCGGATAAGGAACGGGGCCGACATATAAAGATCATCGGGCCAGACTGTGCCACCCAACCGGTCCGATCGCCACAGCGTGCCATCGGGCATACGGTCTTGCTTGTTGACAATCCAGTCAGCGATGCGCGCGACTACAACTTTTTCCTGCGGACTCTCTCGCTCAGGATGGCGCAGAATTCCTTCCAGCATTTGCGCACCCATCGAACCACAACTATCCAGGTTGCCCAGACGCAATAGCAGGTGAATGCTGGCTTTGTCATACAACTCGGCCATTTGTGGAGATTCCCCCGCGTTGGCCCGCAAATCCGTCAGCCAGGTGTAATAGCGCGAACAAATCTGATCGTGCTCGAGGACAAACTTTTCGACTTCTTTGTCTCCGGTGGCGTCGGTAGAACGTATCATTCCGTACAGCGCTACGCCCCACGGGTAAGACCAGGCGATGCCATCGGGTTTTGCTGCAGCTTGCGCCAACGCAAGCGTATTGGGATCTTTGCCTGAAGTGTAATCGCCATCCTTCAAGGGATGGAGCTGATGATGTGCCACGCGGTTGACCACGTCGCGAATTTCGTCGTCCGTGATGCTTACCGGCGCCGTCGCGTTCGCCGGTAGCTGTACATGAGTGTCATGCGTGCAGCCTGCAAGCAACAGACCCAATATCAAACCTGTGCTTAATTTTGAAAACTTTTTTTGCTGCATACTCGCGCGCACTCTTTTTGAGATTTCAGTCTTTGAAAAGTTCTCACACAAAGCTTTCAATTGTATATTGGCCTGCATATTTGTGTAGGATCACGTAGTGAAGAAGCGGGCTCCCGAAAGGTCACGCAGCGCCAGCCGCTCAAAGGCGGCGAATGCACCAGCTGCCTGGTGAATGGGTAACCGCGAGGTCGGACGAAAAACGAGTTTGGATTCAATCAAGGAGAACGGCAATGTCAAAAATGAAAGCAGTGCAAGTACCAAAACCCGGGGCGGACTTTGAAATCGTCGAGCGTGAAATCCCCGAGCCCGGATCGGGCCAGGTAAGGATTCGCGTTCAAGCCTGTGGAATCTGCCACAGCGATGTGCTCACCAAGGAAGGCCTCTTTCCCGGCATTTCGTATCCGCGTGTGCCCGGACACGAGGTGGCCGGCGTGATCGACGAGGTCGGAGCCGGTGTGAAGGACTGGAAGAAGGGCCAACGGGTCGGCGTCGGCTGGCATGGCGGACAGGACGGTACTTGCCTCGCGTGCCGGAGGGGAGATTTCGTGAACTGCGTGAATGGGAAGGTTTGCGGAATCAGCTATGACGGAGGCTATCAGGAATTCATGGTGGCGCCGGTGGAAGCAGTGGCCCGTATGCCCGAATCGCTCGATGTCGCCGAAGCCGCGCCGCTGATGTGCGCGGGCATTACTACGTTCAATGCTCTCCGTCATAGTAGTGCGCTGCCCAGCGACCTTGTTGCCATCCAGGGAATTGGCGGGCTTGGCCATCTGGGAGTTCAGTTCGCAAAGAAATTCGGCTATCGCGTTGCCGCCATAGGCCGCGGCGCCGATAATGCCGCGCTTGCGAAAAAACTCGGCGCAGACGTTTATATCGACAGCGCCGCGGTGGATCCGGCGGCTGAACTGCAGAAACTTGGCGGCGCGCAAGTGATTCTTGCTACTGCGCCCAGCGGGAAATCAATGTCGGCGCTGATCGGCGGCTTGGGGGCAAACGGCACGCTCGTGGTCATAGGAGCTTCGGCGGATCCCATCGAAGTGCAGCCCATTCAGTTGCTACTCGGCAAAAAGCGGATCCAGGGCTGGTCGGCCGGGATCCCAACCGACTCCGAGGACACGTTGCGCTTTGCGGAAATGACTGGCGTTCGCCCCATGATTGAAAAGTACCCGCTCGCGAAGGCGGCAGAAGGCTACGCTCGCATGATGAGTGGGAAAGCGGAGTTCCGCGTCGTCCTGACGATGTGAGATCTCTGAGCGGGAAGCTATCGCCGGGATGTGGCGGACGTGCAAGTTTACGTTCTCAATGCCGGTCGTTTCGCATTAAAGCTTGTTCACACTTTACCGCCACCCGGATTTCTAAAGTGGGCAGCAAATGCGCTAAACAGGTCTATACTTTGGGAGAATTAAAACGAATGTCCGTTAGTACAGATATGCAAACGGCTTTAGGTCAAGTACTTAGGAGACCCCGGATTTTGGCTTTCGAAAACAGAAAAATAATACAAAAAATATAAATAGGAGTACCCTAGTGAGTCGCTGAATGAGCCTCGATTCAGCGGTTGGTTGTCAGTGGGCGTTTTTGCGCCCTGGAAGGAGTACGTATGTCGTCGGCATTGCCATTTCAGCAGCGAGCGCACCAATACTTAGTGGTCTCTCCCGAAGGAATCCAGATTGAGATTCCCCAGGAACTGTTCGGGGCATTGTGTGATTTTCTCCAGGGGAACAGACCTACCGGATCGGTTGTCATCCAGTTCAGGAACGGGGGCATTGCCGGTTTGGAGGCGCAGGTCAAGAAGATTTACAAATGAAGAGATTGGGGCCTTTCTCCAATCTCAGGTTCCTTCCAGGGACGGGCTACTATGTGTTCTCATTTAGGTTCAAAGTGGGAATCCATTACCAAAATGGAACAACCGATAACCAAGTTTCATGAAATGTAATTTCGATTTGGTTTCCAAATACATTCTAAGTAGAAAATCTATTTGACATAGCTTCCCGAATTGCATAAATTGCTACCCAAGCCAGACGCCGGAATAAACGGTTTAATAATGGCTTTACAAAAAGTTGCTCCCGACAGTAGTAATAAGTCTTGTAACCGCAAGACAAGCGGTGGGCGTCGAGTAGAAAAGTAAAGATAAACCGTTTCTAGGGGCCGGCGCCGCAAAGTTTGACGGGGCAATTGGCCCGTCAACAAATATCCAACAATCCCAAGTCATGTGGTAATAGCGGGATCTCCTTAATTTCTTCGGCCAAAATTGGGTTCCCTCGAAGATTTTGTCTTTTTCGAAAAAGCTGGCGTCGCGGAGTTCAGGCGAAACCAACTCTCATCCGTGCGTCTCGTTACGACGTAAAGACAAAGTTTGGAACGCTACTCTTATCTTTTCCGTGTGCGGCTGGTCTTGTTCTGCTGAAGACCTCATGCGGGTGACCTCTCTCTTGTGTGTTGCTCCCCACGGGAACGCACTATCACCTAAAGAAGAGAATTAGGAGTTTATGACAGAAACCAGAGCTTATTTGGCAAATGCCACTTTGCAATTGCAGAAGAACGATGATGCCGCACCGCCTCCCCCTTCCCTGAACGTCGATAAAGCGTCTCACGCCGAAGAGTCCGATCTGGAGGGGAAGTATGTTGCTGTATCTCCTAACGGTACGCATGTACAGATTCCAAAAGAGCTGTTCCTTGCGCTCCAGGATTTTATGAAAACGCGCAAGGGGCCGGGTTCCATCACGATTCAGTTTCGCAGCGGCGAAATTATTTGTGTGGAGGCGGTGGCCAAAAAAACCTATCGCAATCCCTGACGCTGCTTGAGATCAGCCAGCAGCAAAACACGCAGATCCGTATTGCAGAAACTCGGCTCGGAGAATGGAATTTCTCCGGGCCGCTTTTCCTTCATAATTTAAACCACGTGGAAGCGCCCACTTACCGTTTTCTGAAACAAGCTGGAGTGATATCACTTCGCTGATTCTTCAGGAATTGCAGGTATCATTGCTCCTAAGCATTCAAGAATGCCTGGCTTGGTTCGGTCTTTGAAAACTTGTTCCCTGCTGAGAGCTGATGAATATCTGCTGCCGATTCGTCGGCCCTTGGAACCGCGAACTGTTCACCACCCACAGTTTACTGATGAGTATCTATTCGGGACTACTTCGACCACCCCCATATGTACTTGAATTGGAATGACTTAACTCAACGGAGACTACTCTGAGTAATGAGGGGGTGGGGTACTACTTTGCTGTGTAATAGAAAGGCAATAGTTAGGCAAAAAAATACTAACGTGCGGTCTTCCCGCGCCATGCACTATCGCATTGCCATTCGCACCCTGCTCCGGGTTTTGCCGCGCACCGATGCCACCTGTGAGGTCGCCCAAGGTTTGACTGGAGTTTGACCCGGCAAACGGAAACCCACGGGGATACTGGTATTACCACTTCCCTCCCCGGACTCTTTGCTCACGGTAAATCTCCACACTACGTCTTGCCTGGTGCAGTTGCCGTAGGAGTCGCAGATTCCTGCCTTGAGCCGTGCGGTGTAGCTTTCGCTGCCTTTCAGGATGACCTGGTTCGGGAAGAACCCCCATGTTCCCTCTCCAATCTGATCAACCCAGCCTGGAAGCTGAACTCCATGAGAGTCAGTAACGGTAAAACTTTGTGTATCCACGCCATGCACTGGCATGGAGAAGAACGCTTTCACCACGGCGTCTTGATAGACATGTTCCGCTCCGGGTGCTGGATAAGTCGCGACTCGCAGCGGCGTCTTGTGGACAGGTGCACGGTGAATCGAAATCACCCAGTTGCGCACCGCCATGGGCACTGGTGGCGCTCCCTCCACGACCGGTGGCTCCGTGCGGGGTGCGCGGCCGTCGCATAAACCGCCGAGCACACATGGTTCAAGCACAAAGTTATTGTTGGTGTCTGCCAGGTTGCCAAGAAAATGCAAAGCCACCACTGCTTCGACGGATTGATAATAGACAGCCGACGAGACCGCGACTGGCCCCTGCGTCCCTGCTGGAACGACAATGGAATATCGGTCTATCTTGATCTGCGACTCGGAGTGTCCTCTGGGCTTGAGGCGGGTGTCCCTGAGGAACGAGTCGTCAAAGTAATCTCCATTGCCGTTGATGTCTTTGAACTGCGGCAGCCCGGTGGGGTTCGAGGCATTGATGACCCTACCATTCTTATCAATCGGGAGACCATCCTTGTTGGTGACCAGATTAAGCGGCGTGGCGTACGGTAGATCGAGTGTTGGGCAGCCATTACCGAGCGACGCCACTGCCTTGAACTGCATAGAGTACGGATCGGCTGACCCAGCCGGAATTTTCCAGTTGCAACCCGGGAAATTCGGATCAACCATCTCTTCTGTCGTCAGATTTCCTACGCCGATCGAAGTGCGGTTCCAAACCTTGTCGTAGATAGGCAGCTCTTGCCCGGTCGCCAGGTCATACGCATGGATCGCCAGCCAGGCGGTGCGGCCTTCGGGGAAACCAGTGGGGAAGTTATGACCGCTGCCGGTATTGGCAATCACAACCGAAATGGGAACTGTCGCGTTCGCTGATGCGGCCTCGGGGCCTGAAAGATCCATGCTGAGCACATGGCGCAAACGGTCCCAGGCGAGTCGTGCCTGCTGGGAATATGCTCCTCGTCTTTCCGTGTGCGTCCAGAAACCTCGGGAGTAGACACTTCTATCGTCGGCGGAAGAGAAGCTGAAAGTCGAGAGTTCAGGATAAGGCGCGACATTCCCGCTTTGGTCAACACCTTTACCTACTAGTCCGGTAATGTAAGCATTCCCACCGACAAAATGATGCGTAAAGAAAGGATGCGGTCCACCCCCTTCGTTGGCCACGCGGTCCACCGGCGGCGGAAGCGGGCTGCCATCCTTATATAAGGTCTGCGCCGTGCCTGGTTGACCGTAATCCTGCTGCATGTGGCAGCTCTGGCAGTCCCGCTTAAAATGCGGATCGAAGTTCGTATTGCCGGGGCGATCAGCATACGCGCTGTTGGCCCACTCGGTATAGGTGCGCTCAATCGGGAACGCACCCACCCACTTGCCCAACGGATTCTTGATGGGAAGCGCATTGGTCACATCATGGCAGGCCGCGCACATTTCTGCGCGCACGGTCATGGCCTGATAGTATCCCTTGTGTTTTGAAGGATCCATGTGCTGGTAAGGAATGTTTTGGCCGAATACCGTGCTGGTGTTGAGGTCGGTAGGATTCGGTGGGGTATTGGCCGCCAGCGGCCCAAATCGCTCCGGAAAGCCAATCGCATGAGGCGATAGCCGATACGACCCCGCACCGATGCTGTATCCCAGGTTGAGCTTGCTTTGGTCTGCTACCTGGAATGTGTCTTGTTGGTTGCTGGCCAACAGCTCTGATCGGGACCCTGTTCCCGAAGCAGGAACGTACTGGCTGTTGCCGTGTTCGAAAGTATGAAATGGTGTGTCGCGAGTCTCTGCGTTGGTATGGCATACGGCGCAAATCACTCCGCTCTTGCCGGCCTCGGTGTTGCGGTATTGCGGCTCAAGCGTGGCAAATGCGATGCCCGTTCCATTATCTGAGGTCGGATTGAAGTTGGGGTCACCCAGGGCCGACTCCAGGTGTGTCAGCGGATCAAACTTCACGTTCTTGAGTGGAACGTTGTCTACGTAGTCCGTGGGCATGTGGCAACGCGAGCAGAAGAAATCCAGAAGTGAGCCCTGGCGGGAGACAGTGTATTTCTCCGTGCCCAGGTTGAATGTTGAAGAGCATTCGCCTTGGTTCGCGAAAGGATTGTGTGTCGCTTTGCGCGTACCATCCGGAGGCTCGGGGGTATCGCATTCACCGTTAAGCGAGGTCCCACGCGCCAGCGCCAGAAAAGCCGCGCGCCAGACTGGATCGCGCCAGGCGTTCGACATCATAGACCCATTCCACTCATCGAAAATTTTCTGGTGGCAAGTCTTACACTGTGCGGGGCTGTCCTCCTGCTCCCAATGGTCATGATAGGGAGGTGGAAAGGCCTGCGCCTCCGCGAGAACGTACGGAGCTGCTTCCGGAATCCGGTTAGGGATGTCGATCATCTTGCTTGGATCGGGCTGGTAATAAACCAGGGCGCACGTAGCCAGCGTGGTAGCCGCCAGCACCACCAATTTGAGAACTTTTCCGTTTCCGTTGATCATTGCTCTGCTCCGGAGAATCTCACAGCGGTATGAACATTCCGATGAACCAGTGTTGGTCTCTCCGCCGCCAGGATGGGATCATTCACTGGCACCAGCGGCGCCTGGGCAAGGTTGCGCGCAAACACCAGGTATAGAAGTGCGCTGTAGCCTGCGGCGATTGCGATTTCAAAGGGCCCGATCTTCGGCGTGATCCAGAGGGAGGGCATAATTAAGAGATAGAGGTCCAGCCAGTGCCCGCACAAAAGCAGCACACAGATTGCTTTGAGCACTCGCGGAGTGCACTTTGCCCGCACCGATAGCAGCACGATAAATGGCACGGCCCAATTCACGATGAGGTTCAACGCAAACAGGTAAAGCCACGGTCCGCTTGTGCGTTTCAGATAGTGCGTCACTTCTTCCGGGATGTTCCCATACCAGATCAGCAGGTATTGGCAGGTCCAGATGTAGGCCCAAAAAGTTGAGAAGGCAAAAAGCATCTTTCCCAGGTCGTGGAGTTGATGCTCACTCACCGAGTGCGCCAGAAAGCCGCGCTCCTTCAGCAAAACGGCTGCCAGAGTTACCGCGGCGATCCCCTGAACAAATGTGCCGGCAAATACATAGACGGCAAACATGGTGCTGAACCATTGGCTGTCAAGCGAGATCAACCAGTCGTAGGCGCTCAAGGAAAATGTCACGGCGAAGACCGGAATAAACCACGCTGCATAGCGGGTCAGGCGTTGGTGAAGGACCAGGTTCTGTCTCGGATTTCTGTCCTGCTCCAACGAGGTCCTGCGAAAGAGCCAGGCAAAAACTCCCCATAGCACCAGCGAGCCGGTCACGCGCACGAACATCCATGGCATCTGCAGGTAGTGCACCTTGCCTGCGATGGCTGGGGCGTTGGCGAGCGCTCCGGGATGACTCCATGAATAGAGCGTTTCCCGGCCAAAGAAAAGCACCAGCATGAGTACGGCAGCTAACGGCATCGCCAGCATGAAGGCCTCTGGAATCCTGCGCAGACTGGCAGACCAACGCGCTCCCGTGAGCCGCTGCGTAGCCAGAAAGAAAATGCCGGAAACCGCAAGCGAGGCAACGTAAAAGCTATTCAGCAAAAGATTGGGCCAAGCGCGTTCCGGCGCGTAACACACACCGAAGATGGCGACCATCGCAGCCAAAAACACCAACGCCTTCGCCCGGCTACGGCTGCGTAGAGAGATTGCGAATCGCGGGCTGTTGATCAACGCATTCCTCCCTGTTGAGGCTGATTGGCCCGAGGCCCATTTCCAAACCCCTGCAGTGAGGCGTGCACATACGTCACGACCTTCCAGCGCTCGTCGCTGCTAAGCTGTGTGGCATAAGAAGGCATCTTGTTCGTTCCCATAGTGATCACATGAAAGATGCGTCCTTGAGGAAATTGCATGAGACGATCAGAGACATACGACGGAGGCGGAGGAATCTTCCCTGAGATCGGTCCGTCTCCTCTGCCCTGCTCTCCGTGACAGACCAGGCAGTAAGTCTGATAGAGCGCTTTGCCTTCTTCCAATGTCTGTGCCGTTGCACGATACGGGTTCGGCAACTCGCGTCCTGCGCGGGCCGCTTCTTCTTCGCCAGGCCCATAATGAAAAGGATGGTAGCCCCGCGGAATCGTTCCTGCTACCGGACGCTGCAATGTCAGCCCATCACGCGTCACTGAATTAGGAGCATAAGCCTTGTACGCAGGCCCGCGCGCCATGTCGGGCATATACTCGAAGGCGCGTTGCTGAGAACTGGCGCCGCAACCCACCAGCACCGCCCCTAACACTAGCAACGTAACGCTGCAGAGAATGCGCATCATAGCTCGGCCTCCTTTTCTTCGATCTCACAAGCACCGCACTCTTCCAGCAGTTCACAGGCGTATTTGGTATTGAAGAACGCATCGCGCTTTCGCAACACCAGGGCAAAGCTGTCATTCGTCACGCCCTCTACAATCAGTTGCTCTCTCTTCCCCGGATACATCCGCGTACGAAACAAAAGTGCTGCCACTGTCGCCAGGCCTCCAAGAAGCACGGTGAGTTCAAAAGTAATCGGGACAAACGCGAGCATTGAGTTATCGGGCTTGCCTCCCACGTTCATCGGCCAATCCAAAACCGTGGTATAGAACTGAAACGCAACTGCAAATAGCAATGCGCAGGTTCCCGCAATCAATGTGACCCAGGGCAGGCGCGTCCGGCGAATACCCATCGCCTGATCCAGCCCATGAATGGGATAAGGCGCATAAACGTCGTAGATCCGAAAATCCCTCTCACGCGCAGCGCGTACTGCCCGCAGCAGCTCTTCTGCATTAGAAAAAGTCGCGACCAGAAAACTCTTAGGCATTGGCGGCCACCTGCCGGTCTTCAACCTCACCGCTACTGAGGGCCATCTTATGTGCCCCATGCGCAACCACGCCTTTGATTTCCCACATTGCAACCATAGGCAAAAAGCGGATAAACACCAGGAAGCAGGTAAAGAAAAGCCCGAAGCTGCCTACAAGAATGCCGACATCGAAGACCGTCGGATAAAACATGCCCCAGCCTGAAGGCAGAAACGCACGATGCAACGAAGTCACAATGATGACAAAGCGCTCAAACCACATTCCTATGTTGACTAAAATCGAGACGACAAAAAGCAGGGGCACGTTGGCTCTGGCTTTTTTCGTCCAGAGCAAGTGCGGGGTGATGACGTTGCACAACACCATGAGATAGAAGCACCAGGCATAAGGTCCGGTGGCGCGGTTAATGAAGTGATAGCGCTCGTACAAATTGCCGCTGTACCACGCGCTGAAAAACTCCGTGGCGTAGGCATAACTTACGATCATGCCGGTGAGCATTGTGACCTTGGCCATTTTGTCCAGGTGGCGCAGGGTGATATAGCGCTCCAGATGCATGGTTTGCCGGGTAATGATAAGCAGCGTCAGCACCATGCCAAAACCGGAGTAAATGGCTCCTGCCACGAAGTAAGGAGGAAAGATGGTGGTATGCCATCCCGGCACGACGGAGGTAGCGAAGTCCATACTCACGATGGAGTGCACCGAAAGAACCAGCGGCGTAGCCAGACCGGCCAGAACCAGGCAGACGACTTCGTAACGCGCCCAGGTCCGGTGTGAACCGTTCCATCCCAGGCTCACAAGTCGAAAGACAAATTTCTTAATGCCTCCGAGAGCCCGGTCTCGCAAGGTCGCCAGGTCGGGCACCATTCCCAAATACCAGAAGACCAGGGAAATCGTTAAATAGGTATTGATTGCGACCACGTCCCAAACCAGGGGTGAGCGAAAATTAACCCACAGCGGGCCGCGTTGGTTCGGGAAGTAGGGAAAGATAAAGTAGGCGAGCCACGGCCTACCCATGTGGATCCCGGGAAACATGGCGGCGCACATAACCGCGAAAATCGTCATCGCCTCTGCTGAGCGGTTGATCGAGGTTCGCCACTGCTGACGGAACAACAGCAGAATCGCGGAGATGAGCGTGCCGGCGTGGCCGATTCCGATCCAGAAGACAAAATTGGTAATGTCAAAGGCCCAGCCAACACTGTTGTTGAGACCCCAGACCCCGACGCCGTGCGAGATGAGCCAAGCGACCATCGCTCCCAGGTTCAGTAGAGCGGCGCTTGCAATGCCAAGGCAAATCCACCAACCTCTTCCCGCTCTTCCCTCGAGCGGCCGAGCGATATCATCGGTGATCTCACCCAGGGAAGGATCTCCATCGACCCACCTCGGCAGCGGAAGGACATCCGCCTCGTTGATTCCGGTTGGTATCATTTTCGCGGTCGCTGCGCTGCTCATTCTCTCTCCTTACGCCGTCTCCAGTGGATTACGGACTTTTTTCAGATAGCTGACGTTGGGCCGCACACCCAGGTCTTCCAGCACCTGGTAGTGCCGCTGGCTTCGTTGCTGTTGCGAAACTCGGCTGTTGGGATCTTTGAGGTCGCCAAAGACAATGGCTTGCGTGGGACATGCCTGCTGGCACGCTGTTTGGATGTCTCCATCTACCAGCTCGCGCTTGCCTTGCAGAGCAACGTTCTTGGCTAGCTGGATCCGTTGCACGCACATGCTGCACTTTTCCATCACTCCGCGCGAACGCACCGCCACATCGGGATTCAGCACCATGCGGCCCAGGGGATTGGCCATGTTGAAATCGAAATCCTGATTTTCGGTGTAGTTGTACCAGTTGAAGCGCCGCACCTTGTAGGGGCAATTGTTAGCGCAATATCGCGTGCCAATGCAGCGGTTGTAGACCTGCTGGTTCAAACCTTCCGAACTCGTGGTAGTGGCCAGCACCGGGCATACCGTCTCGCATGGAGCGTTCTGGCAGTGCTGGCACATCATGGGCTGGTGAACGCTGACCGGGTTATCTTCGGGACCATTGTAATAGCGGTCAATGCGGATCCAGTGCATGATGCGGTTTCGTTCAACCTGGTCTTTTCCCACTACGGGAACATTGTTCTCTGCCTGGCAGGCAACCACACATGCTGAGCAGCCCGTGCACGAGTTCATGTCAATGGCCATGCCCCAGGCGTGCTCTCCGTGCAGCCGCTCCGCCCACAACGTGGGAAGGGCCGAAGTTTCAGCGTCCGCTGCGCCTCCTTTGTGAAGATCTTCGAGTGTTGTCTCCAGAACGATGGGCCGGCCTTCCATGGAGAAATGGCTTTGCGTGCTGGCGACTTTTTCCCGGTGTCCGGTTTTCACCAGCGTTGTATTGGCTGCGGAATACTGAGGGAACCCGCGCACCATCGGCATGAGCGGAGACGCATTGACGCCCACCTTATTTCCCGCCTTGCCGGCTTGTCTCCGTCCGTAACCCAGGGCCACGGAAATCGTCCGGCCCTCCTGCCCCGGTTGGATAAACACAGGGAGTTCGATCTGGCCGTTCGCGGTCTTGAGCGCAACAACGTCACCATCGGCGACATTTAGCTTCTCCGCCAGCTTAGGAGCAACCGCAGCGTAGTTCCCCCACGTGACTTTACTTATGGGGTCGGGAAGCTCCTGCAACCACGGATTGTTCGCATGACGACCGTCGCGCAGCGCTACGTTTTCATAGAAATGAAGTTCGTAAGTTTCGTCCTTTGGGATGTGCGCTGGCTGAGTGCGGTCGGCGATGGAGTGTATCGCACTCCTCCACTCACCGTGGAAGACTGGCACATAGAAGGCGCGCCTGCCAGGAAGTTCAACCAGCCCATCCTGCAGAGAACGGTCCCAAAAAGCGTCGAAGTTCTGAATTTCACTCTGGCGCGTGAATATGTTTTTCTGCCAATATTCCCGCAGATAGGGATAGTAGTCAGGCTGGGGGTGACCGAGCCACCGCAGCAGGCTCTCTTGCGCTGCGCGCGTTTCAAACAATGGCGCAATCAACGGCTGAGCGAGGCTGTAGTGAGACTCTACCGGCTCAGCATCACCCCACGCCTCGAGAAAATGATGGTCCGGGCAGATCGCATGAACATGAGAGCTGGTTTCGTCCGGCCGGTCAGAAAACGAAACCGAAAGCGTGACTTTCTCCAGACCTTTGAGAAACTCCTGCGCATTGGGATAGTCATAAGCAGGATTCGCGCCATAGAGAATCAGTGTATGCACCTCGCCACGATTCATCTCTTCTACCAGTTCCCCCATTGCAGTATCGTCACCGCTGCGCTGCAACGAGGGCCGGGCCAGGTCAATAGTTTTGCCGATGTTGCCCAGAAAAGCGTTCAGCGCATTTACCACCATCTGCACGGCCACGTCGTTGCTGCCGCTGACGACCAATCCTTGGCCACGATGCTTCCATAGCGCTTCTGCCACTGCATCCAGCTTCTCGCCATCCAGATTCACGTCCAGATCGAGAATCATCTCGGGCATTTCCAGAGCGTCTACAATCCCAGCTCTGCGTGCAATGCGCCTGAGCAGCGCCACAGCGATCACTCCCAAGTCCGATGGAGCAACTGCAATTCGTGCATCGGCATTGCTTCCGGTCACCGACATGCCTGATTCAAATTGAATATGCAGCGACGGCGTACCCTCAGGCTTGCGATTGCTGGCATATTGCCGGGCAAATTCCACCGGCGAAAGCCATGTACCCAGGAAGTCCGCTTCCAATCCCACAATGACGCGTGCTTTATCAAACATGTAATGTGGAATCACCGCTCGGCCAAAGGACTGTGCATTGGCCGCTCGCATCGCGCTCAGCGAGACGGCGTCATACACCACGTGACGCAAGTTGGAATAGCTCTTGCCCCATTCGCTAATAATCTCTCGCGTCGAAGGACTGGTAATCGTCCCAGAGAGAAGAACAACCTTGCGCTTGCCGGCTTGCGACGCGCTCAGCGATTCGAGCACATGTTGGTCTAACTCTTCCCACTTCACCGGCTGCCCATGCCAGAGTGGCCCGCGCAGGCGCGCATCGTCATAGAGCGAAAGAACGCTTGCCTGGCCCGTAGCACACGTACCACTGCCGAACAGAGTTGATTGAGCGTTGCCTTCAATTTTGATAGGCCGTCCGTCTCGCTGTTTAACCAGCAAGCTGCAGGAAGACGCGCAGCCTCGGCACGTCGTGGCATACCAACTGGAAACGCCGGGAACGATCTGGTCCGAGCCCACCAGCAACGGGATGGCGCTTTGCACCGGCGCGCGGCATCCGGAAAGACCAGCGACGGCAAGGGAGAATCCCATGAGCGTAAGAAAATCACGCCGCGTAGTTTCAGTCTTCGCAGGCAAGTCAGAGAGGATCGGGGGCAGTCCTCCGGGAAACTCGCCTGTAAAGCGCGGGCCGTTGCGCAAGTCCTCTATACTTTTCCAATAAGCGGGGGCCGCTGGCTCGCCGATCTGCACCAACTGCTTCTTCGAACTCTTGCAGGAGCCTTTGCTTCCGCCGCTCTCATCATCGTGGTTCATTCCTGTTTTTCCTTCTTCCTTCAACTTCAACCCCGAACACCTTGCTCCTCGGGCGTTCTCTTTAGTAGTGGCAACTCGCGCAATCAAGTCCCGCCACCGGCTTCTGCTTATGGGAAAGGCTTAGTGCCGCTCGCTGAAGATCTACCGTCGGTATATTTGCGTGCTCACGATGACATTGCAGGCACCAGCCCATCGTCAGTGGAGCAACTTGCTGCACCCGGTCCATGCTCTCCACGGGCCCGTGGCAGCGCTGACAAGCGACTCCCGAAAGAACGTGCTGGCTGTGGTTGAAATAAACAAAATCGGGCAGGTTGTGCACCTTCACCCACACGATCGGGCGCTGCTGTTGCACGGCTTCTTTGAGCTTTTCAATGGCAACTGTTTGCTTCTCCAGCATGGTATGGCAGTTCATGCAGAGACTGGCTGGCGGAATTCCTGCATGGCGGCTGGTGCGTGCGGCATAGTGGCAATACAAACACGGAATCTTGTTGTCTCCGGCGTGCACCTTATGGGGAAAGGCGATAGGCTGCTCCGGCGCGTAACCCTGATGGATTCCCACCCGCGAGAGTTGCCACGCTCCAAGTCCGCTCACCAGACCCAGGCCAACAACGCCACAGAGAACCAACTGCAGTCGCATCGCGCTTCAGTCCTCCTCCGGCCAAATTCGTGCTGCCGGGTCATGCCGTTGCATCCACGCTTCGGCGGCACGGCCAACAGCAATAACTGGTCTGCCCATCAGCCCAAAGCAGCGATGCAGCGCGAGCACTATAAACGCGGCCAGACGCGTAAGCGGAAGTACAGCAACTGCCGCAAACCAAGAGAAGATATGGAGGCGCACCAGAAATGGCATCTGCATCACGAACCCAGCCGTCGGATTCGCTCGGAGCAGCGAGACCGCGTAAGGCGTCAACGTCATCGCGCCCCACGATGAACCCCAGCGATAAAAGGCCGCCATGAGCAAACCGGAAAGAAGTCCCACAAACAAGAGCGCGAGAAAAACCGTGTCCGCGAACTCGGCTGCGGCCGAGTCGCTAGATCGTTCCAGGTGCCGCCACATCAGCGCAGCCCAGCTCACGAACGCCACGACTCCAACCGTAAAAGCGAAACCTTCCAACAGGTAGAGCCGTATCGTGCTGCCGTTCCATAAAAGAATTCCGTGTGGGAAAATCAATCCCGCAAGGTGTCCCAGCAACAGCAACAGCAGGCTAACGCGACACAGTTTGCTGCCACCGAACACCGCCCAGGCATCGGTCAGCTCTGCCTCCACCGCAGCCATTTGTTTTCGCGATAGCAGGTAGCGGCCTGCGATGCCGAAGCAAAACAGTGCGAGTGCTACATAAGGCCATGCCACGAACAAAAAGTTGGGCTTCATCGGTTGCTGCTTCCTTCAGAGCGGTCGGCGGCTTTTGCAGTGTTGGTTGGCTGTTGCAGGGCCACCTGCCGCAGAAAAGCCTTCAGGGCAAATGACTCTTTTGCTGTCAGATAGCTCGTCGCGGAAATGTCTGAATCCCACTGAAAGCACGGATGTCGCAAGAATGATGTGAGTGCCTTATCCTGATACTTGAAATAAACGCTGCTCAGGTTTGGGCCAAGCGAGCCCCCACGCAGCCCGGAACCTTGAACGCTATGACAGGTAGCGCACGGCTGCGCATCGTGCTTGAAGTGCATTTGGCCGTAAAACAACTGTCGTCCTGTCTCGATCTCTGCACGAGTGGAGAGATTTGCGTTGCGCTCGTCGAGTGGTTTGATGTCGGGGCCACCGCCTGCCAGGTAATCCAGGATGTCGTTGATCTGTTTTTCTGACAGGTCCGTCCAGTCCGGCATGCGCTGCTGTTTGAACTGTACGAACAACGCTGTGGCAGTTGGGTCTCCCGACTTGATTACGCCCGAGGATCCGTGAATAAACCGGAGTAGCCACTCCCGCTTACGCCGCTCAGTAACGCCTTTCAGGTCAGGCCCAACCTTGATTCCCTTCCCGTAGGTATGGCAAGCACTGCAGCGCTTATTGAAAGTGGCCACTGCATCAGGAGAAAACTTGGCCCCGCCGGGATTGCTGTCATCGTCTTGAGCGTTTGCTCTCTGTATCCCACTCGCAAGCATCACCAGCACAAGCAGGAGCGTTGCGCGGCGGGGTGAGCGCTCAGGGTAGACAGATGTCCTTGCCATGATTTCCACAACCTTTCGTACCGCATGGCTAAAACAAAATGGTTTAAAAACAAAATGGCCCAGAGAGGTGTACTCTCTGGGCCAAATCTCCTGTCGGCTTCCGGAAGTCCCGGGAACAAGAATCGGGGCCGACTAGTATATATACAAAGACAGAAACGTTGTCAATCCAGAAAACCTGTTAGATCAGCGGATAGTACATGTACTCATCTCACTGCCGCAACGCCCATTTTTCGCGCAATTCATCTGCACGGTGAATCACGCGCGCGACCAGATCAGCAGGCGCGATAGGCTGCGGTTCTTCATTCTCCGCACCGGTATCTGCACCAGCCAAAACAAGTGACTCGTTTGTGTCCATCAATCCGGTTTGATCTGGTATGTCAGCTGGCCTCGGTCGGCGCGTCATATCCGACACCGGAGGTATTTCCAGCACATCCAGTCTTTCAAAGACCGGGCGCAAAGCTCGCTCAGCATCCCGGAAAAATTCCGTAGCTCGAACGCGCGTGAAAACCCATCCCAAGCGCTCAAGGATAGCTTGTCTTTCCATGTCTTCAGATAGTTTGCTCGATAGCTTATCCATATCGAAGGCATGATATGGATCGCCGTCGCATTCAATAGCAAGCCGTTTTCCATTGCCCTCAACCACCAGATCAATTCGATACGCCCCTACCTGCCACTGTGGCGTTACCTGGTAGCCGTGTCCCTCAAGGTGTTTCATGAGTTCGCGCTCGAAAGACGACCGAGCTCTCTTTTCTGTTTTCTCAGGTGCGAGCATGAGATGGGTTGGATCGTATGCGTGTTCGATCAATTGCCGGCGCAGATCGCCATCTTTAAGATCCCGCTCTGGATTCAGCGAGTGGATAATCCACATTTGATCGCGTCCCCGGCTGGCGGCCACATTGAAGCGCTGCTTAAATATTTGTTGATCGCGCAAGCGCAATGGACCGCGCTCGGAGGTGTCCACCATTGAGATGAAGATAACGTCACGCTCGTCTCCCTGAAATTGGGCCGCGTTTCCACAAAGCAAGCGGTGCATCTCGTAGCGATCGGGCGACAGATGAGCTCTCAGCAACCTGTCAATCTCAACCGCTTGCTCGTCCCCGAGCAGAGAAACAACGCCGAAGCTCACTGGCCCTCCGGCCTCGTTGATTTGATACTCCGGTTGTTCGATGGCCGCGGCAATCAAAGAGGTAACCGCCAGGGCCTCCGGACGATTGATCTTTTCGTCGCGGCTGGATCCGGAAACCTGGTAAGAAACCACTGGCGGCCGGATTTGAACCCGGCTTGCGTCGCGCAGCGGTTTCACCCGTTGATCGTACGAAACCATGTTGCTGAATTGAATGATCTCCGGCGCACAACGGAAATGCTCGACCAGGCAAGTGGTTCCGCCAAAAGACTGGCGCGCGAGGTCATAGATGGAAATTTGGCCGTCATACAAATGAGCATTGGGAATGCCGTGTAGGTATTGAGAAATCAGGTTTCCGACCATGCCGAGGTCCTGGCCTACAGCGGTTGGGCTTACCTGTTCATGATCTCCAACGACCAGAACAGTTTTGCCTAGGTAGAGCGCCAGAAGTGCCATGACGTCGCTTTGGCTGGCTTCGTCAATAATAACGACGTCAAATCGGGTCACTCGCGGATCAAAATTCTCCACCACCCGCGAAAGCGGCATGACCCAAACTGGAACAGCGCTGCGGCACTCACTCATTTTTCGAGCGGCCTCCGCGCGCAGCAAGGGAACGCGGATACCGGTTCCTTTGCCAATCCGCCGGATGGTATCCAACCAGCCGATGAGCGCTTGCCGCTGATGCGATGATGTCCGGCGGGCCTGATGCGCCCACGCTCGCCGGTCAATGAGATCAACAGTGACTCTACGAATCTGCTCGCGGAGTTTCTCGCTCTGATTTTGCAGATCTTCCAGAGAAACGCCGCCTCGCCGCTCCAATTCGTCATTCAGCCGGCGCCAAGTCCAGGCACGTGTGGGATCACCAGGAATCTGAGCGCCGCCATGAACGCCATCACGATTGCGAATGCATGTGGCCCACGCCGGAGCTGCACTCTCAAGCCGGTTGAGCAAGATATGACGCAAATCGCAATCAGCCCGCCGGCTCGCAACATCGGCAAGGCGTGCATGGGCTTCAGCATAGCTGCCAGAATCCATGCGATTGAC
Source organism: Terriglobales bacterium (assembly GCA_035487355.1). Taxonomy (NCBI): domain Bacteria; kingdom Pseudomonadati; phylum Acidobacteriota; class Terriglobia; order Terriglobales; species Terriglobales bacterium. The sequence goes on from DATHMF010000013.1 coordinate 45,561, forward strand.
CGCGTCTGTGAGTCCGGCAATCACTCTAGATGAGCCGAAGTTCTGCCACGCGAGATCGAGGCCGATCGATAACTCGTGCAATTGATTCTCTATGCGCTGTAATTTGAGTTTTTGCAGGTGTGCTCCCAGAATGGGAAGAAGAGCTGTAATGACAGCCCGCTCAATGCGGGTCAACTCTCCATACGTGCCAATACACACGGGTTGCTCGGCAATGAACTTCTCCCAGCAAAAACCGAGGTCCTTGAGCTCTTCTTGCAGCGGGGCCCAGGCGAGTTCATGCCACGCCAGGCAACCCTGAATGGGGCCGCAGAACTGGATGAGCGTGTTCTCAATTGCGTCTCCCATTTGACTCGAAGGAGCAGCATCTAATGAAGCAACCTGTCGGTCCCATCGCACTGCGAGATCCTGCCGCAGAATTTTCAACCTGCACAACCGGCGCAGTGCATAGAAGTGTTCAGTCAGGCATGGCCGTCCGCCATTGACGCGCGTGGTTGCCACGAACTCTTCCCAAGGCTTGTGCTTCCACAAAACGAAGGAACCGAGTTTCCCTCCTTGTTCGAGATGAGCAAGAATCTCTGTCGCGATTTGTTCCTGCTCCTCGGGTCGCCTGTTGCCAGGCAGCACAGGACCATATTGCAGGAGCGTCTCCTGCGCATCTGCCGCCTCGCGATGAACAAGCTGTATAAAACTAACCAGTTGGTCCCAGGGTTGCCGATATGTCGCGCCATATTTGCCCGCGTAGACCGCGGCGAGCTTCCACTTCTCTTTGCCCGACAATGGTTCTACAGCTTGCGTCAATCGGGCCGCCAGAGCTTCGATTTGCTCCTCCGATCCTCGGGCCGCGCCAGGCTGCCAAAGATCGGAACGGAGATCCAATTTTTCAAGACGAAGCCGACTTCTTTCGCGAACCGTCGCCTCAAAGTCTTCAGGCGTAGGAAGATCGGCAACCTCCGGAAGATCACCTGCGAGCTCATGCTCATCTTCCGGAGAAAGTGAAACATTCGTTCGATACAGCTCTGATAATTCAGCGTCAGAAAGCGGCAGCGGGGCTTCTGCTTGTAGCGGGGCAGGAATCCACCCGTGGATTTCTTTCTCTTGTGCGACTGCGCGAGCTGCATCGGCAGGAGTCCAGGCTTTGCCGTCTACTATGATTTTGCGATACTCATCAGCTCTTGCTTCCGCCAGTTGTTGCAGCACTCGGTCTAATCCTCCGAGCAAGGCATATCGTTCGGCCTCCAGTTTGCTGGCCTCACTCTCCAGTGAACCAGGCTCGACGCTTCCCAGTCTTTCGGCAATCGAAGCTACAGCGCTTTCCAACTGTCGTCGGCTGTCGAGGTCATTTTCCAGAACGCTCACGCACAGCGGCCGCAACCCCGGGACAATATGATGCCGCACCATTCGCAAGGCTTTCGTCGTATGGCTTGTGACCAGAACACTCTTCCCTTGTGCCAGAAGATGGCCGATTAAATTACCGATGGTATGCGTCTTGCCCGTTCCCGGAGGCCCCTGAACCAAGACCCCGCCGTGCTTTTCCAGTTGTTGGGCAATTCTGATCTGCTCTGGATTTGCCGGCTTACTGAGAAGCACATCTGTCTCGGCTTGACGAAGAGGATGGGGCGCCAACTCTTGTTCCTCGATTGCCGTATCGTCCGTGAAAATCGGCGATTCTTCTCCCACGATGTTCAACAGTGACCAGGGCAAATCCTGGCGAGTACGCAAGTCCTCAAGTACACCCTCAATCGCGGAAGCAAAACCCAGCGTGCGGGAACGCAGGAAAATAATCGGATCGCGATAGATGCGCGGCTCGTTCCGTTCACCTTGAGGCGCTTTTTCCTCAACGAACTCCCCGCGCGGGGAGAGTTGCACAACCAGGCGCTTCAGAAAAGAAGAAGTAGGTTCTTCGCCCAGCGGATGATAGCCTCCTTGCTCCAACTCTTCACGGCAACGTCCTATGGCGCGCCCATCCACGTCGATTAGAGTCTGGAACAATGCAGAATACAATTCCACCGGATACTCCGCTTCCGCGAGAATGAACTCCGGCACAGCCGCATTGAATTCCAGCTGCAGACGCTGCAGCAGGACCGGATGACAGATGTCTCCCTCCGCTCGGCGCCAACTCAAAATGCCGTCGCCCAGAATGAGCTCCACTCGTTCCGCTTCGCGCTCCAGCCGTCCATGCAATTCATATAAGCTTTCAAAAATCTTCATAGCGGCACGCGCAGGCTTTTCAGCCACGGCCCACTCATCGCGCTGCAACTGCCAACGCCGAAAAACCGTAACCCTGGCTGGATCATCGCGGAATTTTTCGACTTTGGTATCGCCGTCACGGCCCCGCTCATTTCGCGTTTCATGCAAAGCAACTTCTTTTGCCGGATCGTCCCAGTCTTCTTTGAGCCACAACGCAAGTTCTTTAGGAGGCTCTGGCGCCTGGCTCAATCTTGGCCTCTCCACTTTGAAAACGAATGTTTCCCTGCTGGGCCTGTCAATGCTTTGAACTTTGGTATCGAGTCTGTTGGGCGTCACTGAGTCCGGGCGCGTGACGCCTCGCTGTACGGAGGAATGACTGGGCAGGTCATGCAGCCATAGACTCCAGAGCTGAGAACTGATCTGCCGCTGCACAGGATTGCGATGCTGATTGAGGGCTTCGAGGTAACGAAAAACTCTGGTGATTTTGTCACGCGCCGTCCGGAGCTTGGCGACATCCGGAGCTTTTGCCGGCCGTTTCCGGGAATTGGTATTTGCACCGTGACCGTTCTGTGTTGCTTGCTCATAGCTGGAGTGTGGGATAATAATTTTATTGCTCATCTTAATTGGCCATCTTAACGTAAGATGCACAATCCAGAAACCGAGTCACAGTCAAGGTTACTTTAGGTCATCATAAATTAACTCGTATAAAGTATTGATAAATAAGCATATTAATCTATGGTACATGTACCATCGGAAGGCCGGCATCGTGTCCTTCTTTCTGTTTGTTCCACGATGGATTGATATGGATTGCTAAGGTAACCATGTTTGTTCTTGTTCGTGCGATCACCTACGCTGCGCTCTTTATTGGCCTCGTGCTCATCTACATGCCGGCACGTCTCTTGTCTTGGTCGGGCATTGTGCGCCCTGCGGCGATTGCAGTGCCGCAGGTTGCTGGGATGGTTATCGGGGCCGCTGGTGCGGCGATCGCCCTGTGGTGCATATTCACCTTCGTATCCATCGGCAGAGGCACTCCCGCGCCCTTCGATCCGCCTCGCCGGCTGGTGATTCAAGGTCCCTACCGTTTCGTGCGGAATCCCATGTACATTGGTGCAGGACTCGCCCTCGCCAGCGCCGCGCTCTTCTACAAGTCGTTGCCGCTTCTGGCTTATGCTGGCTTTTTCTTTCTCGCGACTCACCTCTTCGTGGTGTTCTACGAGGAGCCCACTCTACGTCGAGCCTTCGGGCAAGAGTACGAAGCATACTGCCGCCAGGCTAGGCGATGGTGGCCGCGCATGAACTGATCATTTCGAATCTGTATCTTTAGAACTGTAGGTACTGCCTGGATAAGAGGTTGGTTGACCGGCTGTTCGAGCGCATCATACAATCGAATTGCTGCAAACCAATCGTTCTCACTGCCCCCTCGTTCAATGGTAGGACAGCTGACTCTGGATCAGCATATCGGGGTTCGAATCCCTGGGGGGCAGCCAAATCAAAATCAATAACTTACTTCTAAATCGGCCCGACGGAAAAAGCACTATGTCCGCATTTACTGGGGGGTAACCGCTTTCGGGCGGGGGACTAGCTGACCGCTCAAAGGGCTTGTCAGCTTTGGTTTCCTGCCGGGTCTTGGACCCTGCCCTTCCACTTGCCGCCGCGGCCCGTCCAGAATTTGAAGGCGGAGTGGAAAGTCGCCCCCATATAGAAGGCCGCAATCGCGGGCAGAGCTGCGGCCCAAAGCGGACTCAGGCGATAGAGGCGAACCGTCGGAAGAAAACATATGGTCATCAGCACCCATGCGGCGGCTCCGAGGAGCGCCGGAACCAACTGCCGGCTAAAAAACAGCAATGCCGGCGGCACAAGATAGGTGATGCCTAGTCCCAGAAGCGACAGCAGAAGCAGCAGGTTCGAGTGCTGCAACTGGTTAAAGGCGGTGCGCGAGATCATCCGCCCAATCGCAGCCAACGAGCTGTAAGAGCGAAGGCTGCAGGTTGCGGTGGAAAGTCCGAGCCAAACTTTTCCGTCGCTCTGCTTGACTCTGCGGGCCAGAGCACAATCATCAATGATTTGGCCGCGAATGGATTCGATGCCTCCGGCACGCTCCAGCGCTTCCGGGCGGATGAGAATGCTACCGCCGGCAGCGCCTGCCGTCTTGCGCCGGGGATTGGCGATCCAGGCGGGCGGGTAAAGCTTGAGGAAGAAAAAGACGAAAGCCGGAACCAGCATCCGTTCGGCCAGCGTCCGGCACTGGAGCCGTACCATGCAGGAAGCCAGATCGTAACTGCCGGCCTGGGCAACTGCCGCCAGCGTGGCGACGCTATCCGGGGCGTGCTCGATGTCGGCGTCGGTGAGCAGGAAAAAGTCCGGATTCAGCGCGCGCGCCTGCTGTACTCCCTGCTCGACCGCCCAAAGTTTTCCCGACCAGCCAGGAACCAGTGGACGGCCCTGGATCACGGTGAGCATCTCGAACTTCCCCGCCGCCTGGGCGGCTTCGTTCGCAGCCTGCGCCGTCGAGTCGCTGCTGGCATCGTCGACGAGAAAGACATGGAGAGAATGGCCGCCGATTTGATGCAGCAACGAGGTAACGCAACAGCCCACGACGTCGGCTTCGTCACGCGCGGGAATGATCACGGCGATGCGCAAGGACGCCGCTCTGGCCTGCGGCGATTGGGCCACGATCTTGCCGGTCCGCCAGAAATTTCCATGTGCAGCAAAAAGATAAAGCCAGATCAGCAGGCTCAGGACTCCAGCGATGGTCAGCATTGCGGCTATTGTACGGCTTGGCAGTTGGCCCGCAGACGAGGGCATCCGGCTGCGTCAGAGCTGGCCAATGCACTGGGCAGCCAATTCTTGGCTTAAATTTCGCCTTCGACGGCTTCGCCGCTTCCCTCTTTGCTTTTGACGCGGACGACAACAATTTTGGAAAAACCCTCTTCAAACGTCGGCGGACGCAGCTTCGACGACATGCGCCGCATAATGTCTTCCGAGACCATGCGCTCGCGTTTGCGGTTGCGCTCCAGGCAGACCTCGACCGGCACGTCGAAAAACACGGCCTGCACCTCGTAGCCGAGTTGGCGCGCCATCTGGATCCATTGCCGGCGCTCATGCGGAGAGAGATTGGTGGCATCCACGTAGTTCCACGGCATGCGCGCGATCAGGCGGGCGCGCAAGAGCGAGCGCAGGGTTGAGAACACCAGGCTCTGATAGCGCTGCTCGGTAATGTCATCGAAAAGGATGGTGCGCAGCATATCGCTCGAAAGCGGGGTGACACCACGCCGCTTGAACCAGGTGGTTTTGCCCGATCCGGGTAATCCGATGGCCAAGACAACTACGCCCTTAAGAGCGCGGGGGGCCTTTTGCGGCGGACGTCCCGTAGCCTGCCCTGGCGGCGCGGGCGGCAGCATAGGCTCCTCCGGCTGCGTCTCCATATGGTACTTACGTCTATGGATGTCAGACTCGGGTCTATGGATATCAGGCTCGTGCTCTTCTCTCGCAGCACCGGTATCTTGCGGGTCATCATCCTGTAGATATGAAGGTTGTATTGCGCTTTGCCCCGGCCCCAACGGCTGGCCCACCCGGCCCGTGGACTCTGAATCCTGAGCTGCGGGGGAGGCAGGCTTCTTTTTACTACGGCGGAAACGGTTCCATTTGCCCATGTAGGCCTTGTGTAACACAAAACCGTCTGGTTGGGCAATCCATTCTCTGTGGGAGTCCCAGCTCTGTAAACTTGAAAAAACTTGGATTTGTAGGGGTTTTTCAAGAGCGGTCGTCAGTCGTCAGTCCTCAGGGAGAAGCAGCGGCCTAACCGCAGAGTATGCAGAGGAAGCAGAGAGGATAGCAATGTTTCTTGAACAATTTTCTCTCTATCTCTGTGATGCAAATCACTCGTTGAGATTTCCTTCGCATCGCGGCTGGGTGGTGGTTCAGTTTGACGTAGCGCCGGCGTCTCGCCGGCTGTCGTGTGGGCATCTTGCCCATACTCCCGTGGCCGGATATCTCAAACTGTACCATTGCCCACGGCTGCGAACAGTTTTTCCAGAAAGGCCCGGCATGTTAGGATTGAAGGTTTCAAACACTACATTTTCATCAACCTATTGAGTCTTTACTTTTCCCGGGAGGAAGAATGGCAATTAAAGTTGGAATTAACGGCTTCGGCCGCATTGGACGCAATATTCTGCGTACGGCCCTGCAAGACAAAAACCTGGAATTCGTGGCGGTCAACGACCTTACTGATCCGCGCACGCTGGCCCACCTGCTGAAATACGATTCGATCCTCGGCAACCTGAAGAACGACATTAAAGCCGAAAGCGACAGCATCAGTGTTGATGGCCGCAAGATTCGCGTCTTTGCGGAAAAAGACCCGGCCAAGCTGGATTGGGCCTCCGTTGGCGTCCAGGTGGTAGTGGAATCCACCGGCCGATTCACCAACGCCGAGGATGCCCGCAAGCACCTGCGCGGCCCGGTGAAGAAAGTGATTATCTCGGCCCCGGCAACCAACGAAGACATCACCATTGTGATGGGCGTCAATGAAAGCGCCTACGATGCGGCCAAGCACCACGTACTTTCCAACGCCTCGTGCACGACGAACTGCCTGGCCCCGGTGACGAAGGTCGTACACGACAACTTCAAGATCAAGAACGGCACCATGACCACGATTCACTCGTATACGAACGACCAGGTGATCCTCGATTTCCCGCACAAAGACCTGCGGCGCGCACGCGCGGCGGCGCTCTCGATGATCCCAACCAGCACCGGCGCAGCCAAAGCCATTTACCTGGTGATTCCCGAGATGAAAGGCAAGCTTGATGGATTTGCCATGCGTGTGCCCACACCCAACGTCTCAGTCGTGGACCTGGTTGTGTTCGTGGAGAAGAAGACCTCGGTAGAAGAAGTCAACGCTGCGTTAAAGCAGGCTTCTGAGGCCGGTCCGCTGAAGGGATACCTGGGATACGAGACGGCGGAGCTCGTTTCCTCGGACTACAAGGGCGACTCGCGCTCCTCGATCGTCGATGCTCCCATGACGCGCGTGGTGGATGGCAATTGCGTCAAAGTCATCGCGTGGTACGACAACGAGTGGGGATACTCGTGCCGTGTGCGCGATCTGATCAACTACATCGGCGCAAAAGGAATCTAACCACAAAGGACACGAAGTACAACCCAAAGGACACGAAGGGATTTGAATCATTCGATTCGGCCATCTTTTGATGTTTGATTGCCTTTCTTTGTGTTCCTCTGTGATTCCTTTGTGTCCTTTGTGGTGAAACAAATTTATGGCAAAACTTTCGATCAAAGACCTGAACCTGGAAAACAAGCGCATATTTGTGCGGGTGGATTTCAACGTGCCCCTTTCCGAAGACGGCCGCGTCACCGACGACACACGCATCGTTGAAACCCTGCCCACCATTGAGTATGCGGTGAAGCACAAAGCCAAAGTGATTCTGGCTTCGCACCTGGGACGTCCCAAGGGCAAACCCAACCCGAAGATGAGCCTGAAGGCGGTAGCGGAGCGCTTGCGTATGCTGCTGGACCATGACCTCGGTCCGAGTGAGAACGTTGGGTTTTGTCCGGATTGCGTCGGCGCTGAAGCCCGAGAGATGGCCGGCAAGTTGGGTGCTGGGCACATCCTGCTGTTGGAAAATCTTCGCTTTCATGCGGAGGAAGAAGCCAACGATCCGGCGTTCGCCAAAGAGTTGGCCAGCCTGGCGGATTATTACGTCAATGACGCATTCGGCTCGGCACATCGGGCGCACGCTTCCACGGAAGGGATTACGAAGTTTGTGCAAAAATCCGCCGCCGGCTTCCTCATGGAAAAAGAACTGGAATACATGGGCCGCGCATTGCAGAATCCGCAACGTCCGTTTGTCGCCATCCTGGGCGGGGCCAAAGTTTCCGACAAAATTGGCGTGATCCAAAACCTGCTAACCAAGGTTGACGCCCTGCTCATTGGCGGCGCCATGGCCTACACCTTCTTCAAGGCCAGCGGGCGGCAGGTGGGGAAATCCCTGGTGGAAGATGACAAGCTTGAGCTGGCGAAGCAGTTGCTGGAGCAGACGAAGTCAAAGAACATCAAATTGTTTTTGCCGGTGGATGATGTGATTGCACCGAAGATCGAAGCCGGCGCAAAAACCTCTACGCTCGCGGCCTCGCAGCCTATTCCCGCCGACCAGATGGGCCTCGATATCGGCCCACAGACGGCAAAGCTCTACGCCGATGAGATCGCAAAGGCCAAGACCATCGTCTGGAATGGGCCGATGGGGGTTTTTGAAACCCATCCGTTCGATTTCGGTACGATTGCTGTGGCCAAAGCAGTTGCCGGAAATACCGACGCAACCTCCATCGTGGGCGGAGGCGATTCGGTGGCCGCCGTGCATGCGGCCGGCGTAAGCAGTAAGATTACGCACATCTCCACCGGTGGCGGCGCTTCTCTGGAATTTCTGGAAGGCAAGAAGCTGCCGGGGGTCGAGGCTCTGACCGACAAGTAGGCCACAGTACATAAACCGTGCAGGAAAACCGAGTGCGCATTGTTGTGCCGCCTGGGAAAACAACATTCCTGGTACGCGGAGATATTACGCTCTCAAAGACCGATGCTATCGTGAACGCCGCCAACTCCACACTTATGGGCGGGGGCGGCGTGGATGGAGCGATTCACCGC
>DATHMF010000014.1 GCA_035487355.1 Terriglobales bacterium
CTGATCTCGACAAAGCAAAACATCTGGCGGCGCCGAAGGTTCGGCTGGCGGGATCACCGCTGGTGGTTGTGAACTCGGTGGTCAACAACATCGCGCACACCGGCGTGATCACGGCCAATCTACCGTCGCCGGTTCCCACCGGCTCCTTTCTGCTGCAAGTTGCCTGGGGCAAGGATGAAGATGACCGCGAACACACGTTTTCACTGGCGTTAGGCCTTGTGGGTCCGCAGGGACCACAGGGGCCAGCAGGTTCGCAAGGTCCGCAGGGCGCTACTGGTCCGCAAGGCCCACAGGGTCCAGTAGGGCCCCAAGGCCCGGCAGGTTCATCGTCGGGCGGGCCGCCGTTTGTTTGGGTCTGCACGCCTGCGTTTTTTGCCAACGCCGGTGGTAACACCAGAGGTGACATCTATGTCTTCAACGGGAGCTCGACAACTGCCAACGTGGCGGTGCATTTCCTGGACCAGCATGGGAACAACCTGGCCGGCGTGACCATTCCCGGAACGAATCCCGCCGATATCTACCCTGGTCAAAGCGGAAGCAGCACCGTAGCTGTCGCGTCCTTGAACACGTTGGTGGTCACTTATCAAACCCCTATAGACTTTCCGGCGAACAGTCCCGGCGTCTCGCATACGGTCCATGTGGTTTCCGACCAGCCCATCGCCGTCGGCTCGGACCTTAATTTCAGCGGCTTCCATCCACTGCCTTGCAGCCTCTTACCCAAGTAGATCTGGGATAAGTCGCAATCAGCTCTTGATAGTCACCCCCAATAACAAAGGCCCTGCAATGATCAGGGCCTTTTCAATTTTGACCGTTCAGAAATTCGGAAATGACTAATCCACTCTGGCGGCGTTCTCACTGTTTGGAATAAATTCCCATTTCATTGCCGTTTGGGTCGAGGAAATAAGCGTCATATCCTGCGTCGGCTTGGCCAATCCGGCTGCGGCCCTGCTTGATCGTGCCTCCCAGCTCGACGATGCGCTCCAGCGTAGATGGCATATCCTCCACTTGAATGACGAGGACCACGGAGCCCACACCCGGCTTCTTATTGCCACTGAACGCTCCGCTGACATTTCCTGATTCGAAGAACCAGTACTTCTGCCCGGGAACATTGGATTGCACCCGCCAACCAAAGATCGTTTGATAGAAAGACATCGCTTTCTCAAGGTCGGGTGCGGGAATGACGATGTGACAGAATGGACTTCGCTGCGCTGTATTTTCCATGATGACCTTTGTTCCACGCGAGAGTTAGTTATTGTCGCATAAGGCGAACAGGGCAGTGATGATTCTCACACTCCCATCGCTTCCGCGTAAAGACTGTGGAAGTGATGCACTCCACCCTCCTGCTTGACGCTGTAGCGGCCGCGGCTGTACGACCGGGAGCGCAGGTTTTTTTGCACGGTCTCGCAGATGCGCACATCTTCTACCTGGATTTCGTCGCTGAAGAGCACCGTCTGCGCCGGGGCCGGGGTCTTGAGCGCCGCTTCGGGAAAGTACCAGTCAAAAATGGCGATAGAACGCTCGGGCGACACGGGCAAAACAATGTTCACGGAGACATTGTCGGGATAGCAGTTGAGCATCCAGTTGGGGAATACCCAGTAGTATTCAGCAACGTCATCTCCCTTAGCCTGTGAGTAGCGGCGCTCCACGGTCTTCTCATTCTCAGGGCCGCGGATGGGGCTGGATTGCAACGAGTAGCTGGGAAAAAGCTGCGTGGTATAGCTGCCGTAATCCAGCTCGCGATTCAGGCTGGGATGCACGCTCGGCAGGTGGTATCCCTCGAGATAGTTGTCTATGTATGTCTTCCAGTTGCAATTCATTTCGTAGATGCGGCGCTCGTGGAGCTGCATCTTCTCGAATTGGAAGCTAGCCATCCCTTGGGGAAGCTGGCCCAGCGACTGGAGCAGCGGTTCGGCTGCCGGATTGAGGTTCACAAAAATCAGCTCGGCCCACTGCTCAGTTCGGACCGGAGTCAATCCAAACTCCTGGTGGCGGAAGTCCTGCACGCCCTCACATTCCGGAGCATTCAGCAGCTCGCCATCGAGCGAATACGTCCAGCCATGATAGCCGCAGCGGAAGACCTTCCTTTCGCCGCAGCCTTCGGCTGGCGGCCCGGCGCGGTGCTTGCAGACATTGTAGAAACCTTTGATCTCGCCGCCCGCATTGCGCACAATCAGCAAAGGCTCACCCACCAGATTCGCCGTGAAAAAAGAGCCGGGGTTCGGCAACTGCCTCACATGGCCGACAATCTGCCATGTCCCAACGAAGATTTTTTCTTTTTCCAGGCTCTCGAAAGAAGGATCGAAATAATAGTGCGACGGCAGGGTGAATGCCTGAGCAACATCGGGTTGAATGAGTTTGTTCATGGTCAAGGATTGGGAGGGGCGAGTCATGTGATCTTAGATATAATCTCGTCTCCGTGCATGCCGTCAAGAGCTCAGAGACGACCGGAGATGCCGCGGAAAAGAATAAGCAGTTTGCAATGCATTCACAAGACCGGGGAACACGCGCATTGAGCCAACCTGCCAAACTAGTCCGAGGGCTCTCGCTGCTGGATTCTATCCTGCTGCTAGCCAGCGGAATCATCGGGTCGGGCATTTTTCTTACCGCTGCCGACGTGGCATCGAACACGCGCACGCCGGTATTGTTTCTCTCCATCTGGGTCATCGGCATGCTGATTACCTTGCCGGCCTGCTTCGCTTTTGCCGAGATGGGCGCTATGTTCCCTGAAGCCGGCGGGCAGTATGTCTATCTTCGCGAAGCCTACGGAGAATTTGTCGCCTTCCTTTACGGCTGGATGATTTTTACCGTCAGCGTTGCCGGTACCGTCGCCGCACTCGGTGCAGGTTTCGCGGAGTACATAGGCAAAATCTTTCCTGCTGTGTCTGCCGCTCATGTCATCTTTGTCTTTCGCTTCCCAGGATTATCAGCAGGACACCTGGCCTCTCGGATTCACACCTTGACCGTCACCCGGGAGCACTTGGTTTCACTGACCGCAATCCTCCTCCTGACCCTGGTCAATATTTTTGGCCTGCGCCGGGGTGCGGTGCTGCAGAACATAGCCACTTGGGCGAAATTTGCCGCCATTGGGACTCTTGTGATCTTGGGCATAGCTGTTGGCAAGGGATCATGGGGACATTATTCCATTGCACTGCCGTCATCGCCGACGGCCCCTTTCATCCTCAGCGGAATTGGGGTGGCGCTGATTGCAGTCTTCTGGGCTTACGACGGATGGGTATACATCACCTGGGTTGCCGGCGAAGTCAAAGATCCGCAACGGAACTTGCCGAGATCGCTGATGCTTGGGCTGTTGATCGTGGGAACGCTTTATCTGGCCATCAATGCAGTTTATCTCTATGCATTGCCCATGACCGAGATCGCCGCCAATACTGCCGTGGCGCAAGCCGCCGCAGTTTCCATGTTCTCAGCGGGCGCGGCGCGTTGGCTGGCCCTGATGATTGCCGTTTCGTGTTTTGGCGCGATGGCCACCGCAATCATGTGCGGCGCGCGCGTTTACTACGCCATGGCAGAAGACGGCGTTTTCTTTCGCGGCCTTGCCAAGGTGAGTCCGCGCTGGCACACCCCGGCAAGGAGCCTGGTGTTGCAGGGAGTCTGGTCAGCAGCGCTGGCGCTCAGCGGAGGTTACAACGCACTGTTCACCTACGTGATGTTCATGATGGTGCTCAGCTACGCGCTCACGGTAGGCGCGCTGTTTGTGCTGCGCCGCAAAATGCCCGACGCTCCCCGGCCGTATCGTTGTGCTGGATATCCATGGCTGCCGGCACTCTACCTGCTGATTGGCGGCATCTGGACTGTCAATGCTGTCGTCCAAAAGACGCAGGAGGCACTTTGGGGAGTGGTCATCGTGGCGATAGGCATACCGTTCTACATTTATTGGAAGCGAACCCAGCGAACAGATAAACCGGCTGAAGCCGCGACGGCAAAATAGCTTTCACTTAGTGAAATCATTGGTCCAAGAGAGAAACCCCTGGACGGTGTCGAAGGAGCCGCGTATGGAAATCCGCGCTACCGTATTGTGGTCCTCATCTTCGGCTTCGAGAATGATGGCCCGGCTGGAGTCCTGCATTACCGATACTCGTTTTCCCCGGCTGGTAAACAGGTCGCGGTAAAACTGCTCCACCTGGCTTTCTTTGGCTTTTGCCGAAAAGCTGACGGCGTGGGTGTAGGGATCACCTGCGCCGGTGTCTGGTTTGTTGATCGTGAAACACATGCTCTCTCCGGCGTCCGTATACACCATCTTGGGGCTGAACTCGCGAGAGTTTTCACATGGAACCGCCCGCACCTCGGCGGTGATAATCATGGCCAGGTCAAGCATCGCGGTCCGGCCCGTTGCGCGGTCGCGGACCACCACCATCGCTGTGTTGGGGTAAGAGTCAACAAACTCCAAATGCGGGTTCCGGTCCAGAAAAGGCTTAAATTCCGTGCCTCGATCAATCATCGCCTGCAGGTTGACGCGGCCGGTCATCCGGTATTGGACAAACAGCGCCATGGCAACGAACAAGATCAACCCGCCGATAATGTAAAAAGCCGTACCCGGTCTGTATTCCAGCAACCTCTGCAACATGCTCTTCACCTTCCTTTAAAGTTTGTCGGTTAAGCATACTCCCTGACAGCGCAAGCCAGGGATGCTGTGTGGGTTACCTTCGGTACCAGAGTTAGAGATGAACCGGCACAAAGAGATAAAGTTCCCATTCCTGCACCAGCCCATTGTGGGATTTTTGTAGCGCTTCAAAGCCACATTTTCATTTCTATTGGTCCTGCTGTGTTGTTTAATATCGGATTCAATTTACAACTGCGTTGACCGCGAGATCAATTTGTCGTGAGCAGCGTCAATTTGTGGCCGGTCAACCGTATCCAAAGTTGAGTAGAAGGAGAAGATCCCATGGTTTCCTTTGATAGCGAATTTGCCCAGGTCTATGCGTTGCCTCTGGCCAAAGCGGCATACGTCTCTACAAATCCTCCTGACGGCTTCACCAGCAGCCAAAATGCCTTCAACATTCTGGCGGATACAAGTCATCCCGATTACCTGACACAGCTTTCCAAATCCAGCGATCAACACAAAAGGATGATGCAAAGCATGTTGGCCCAGCGGGTCAAACCCCTGTTCGAGGACGCCGAAAACGTTGGCCAGGAGATCCTGATAAATGCTGTGCCCAATCCGCAACCAAACCTGCACTTTGGCTGGGTGTGCATGGATGCCGCCAAACAGAGACTCGTGGTTGCGTTGCGAGGCACAGAGTACTTCCACGATTGGCTGGATAACCTCGACCTTATTCCGGCGCCCTATGCTCCCATTCCTGGAAGCGGCATGGTGCATCAAGGGTTTCAGCTCGTCTATTACGCCATCCGCAACAACCTGCGGCAGATCGTGCAAAAGGTCGTGCAAAATCAAGCGCAGCAACTTAGAGAGATTTTTATCACAGGCCACAGCCTGGGCGGAGCCCTGGCTGGCCTGGCAGCCCCCGATCTTGTGAACGACGTTGCCGCCAAACTTTCGCCCACCGTCTACACCTTTGCCGAGCCTAACGTCGGACACAGTGATTTCACTGACTTCTATAACTCGCGCGTGAATGTTTGCTACCGGGTAGTGAATATGTGGGACCTGGTGCCGCATCTTCCACCCTCTCAGGCGGGATACGACCACGAAGGGACCCCGCTTTCCATTGACAGCGGATTCTCTCTCGACGTTGTCCGCAACCACGTTATCGTCACCGGATATATTCCTGGCGTTGCAGCTTTAAACCAAAAGAGCGAGGCCGCTCTTCCGGCCATGGCAGGAAGGTGAGATGCCCAGAAAGCGGCACTTGCGTTAGACTTAACTCACCACAATTTCTGCAGATTACATCGCAGTTTTCTGCTTTCATCTGCTGGGGGGCGCTTGCTGACAGCTACGGCAGACGCAGCGAGGTAACCACTATGGAGTCTCTCGAGTCAAAGCGGCTTGCTCTCGAAGCGCGGCTCAAAAGTTTCGAAAAGGTGGCCGTGGCATATTCGGGCGGTGTGGATTCTGCCTTTCTTGCCTATGCCGCATACCAGGCGCTGGGAAACAGGATGTTGGCGGTGATCGCAGACTCGCCTTCACTGGCGCGCAGCCAGTATGACGATGCACTCCAGTTCGCGCGGGAGCAGGGAATCCCACTGCGTGTCATTGAAACTGCAGAGCTGGAAAGTCCCGAGTACGCGCGCAACGACGCCAATCGCTGCTTTCACTGCAAAGATGAATTGTTCACGGTGATGGAGCGCATTCGCGCCGCAGAGGGCTACGCTGCCGTGGCGTATGGCAAGAACACGGATGACGATGGAGACTTTCGTCCTGGTCAGCGTGCTGCTGAGCTGCATCATGTGGTTGCACCGCTGGCAGAAGCTGGGCTCAGCAAAGCAGAGGTCCGCGAGCTGGCGCGCGGTGCCGGCCTGAGACTTTGGGACAAACCCGCTTCGGCTTGCCTGGCTTCGCGTATTGAATACGGCCGGCCGGTAACGCGGGAAGCTCTACAGGCGGTCGAGAGGGCTGAAGACGCGCTGCGCGGGCTCGGTTTTCGCCAGTTCCGGGTTCGCCATCACGGCGAAATCGCGCGCATTGAAATAGCGCGTGAGGAGATGTCGGCTGTTTTTAGCGATGGTATGGCTGACCGCATTGCGCGTGCGGTCAAAGAGGCCGGCTTCCGCTTTGTGGCGCTCGATCTCGAAGGCTACCGCTCCGGTTCGATGAACGCGCTATTACCGCTGGGTGATGTGGTTGCGAGGCGAAGCTGAAAGGCAGCAGAAGGAATTTATGCGAGTTGCTTATCTCGACTGCTTTTCCGGAGTGAGTGGAGACATGATGCTGGGCGCGCTGCTCCACGCGGGAGTTGATCTCGATCTGTTTCGCCAAACCATAGCCGCACTCGGAGTCGATGCCCAAATCAAAGTCGAAACCGTGAACCGGAGCGGGATCAGCTCCACCCGGGTCCGCGTGCTGACCGCGGAGGGCGAGCAGGATGACGCCCACGTTGTTCTCGACGAGCATTCTCACAGCCGTAGCGAAGACGCTCACGCTCATTCTCACTCCCATAGCAACGAGCATTCCCATCATGGGACTAAGACTGAAAAGGGCGAGAAGCAACGCCCGCATCATGATCATCAGCACGCGCACGAGCACGGAAGATCGCTGAAGGAAATTCACGAGCTGATATCGCGTGCGCCAATTGACTCGGCTACGCGTGCGATTGCGCTGCGCGCGTTTCGTCTGCTGGGCGAAGCCGAGGCCAAAATCCATAATATTCCCGTGGAACAGATCCACTTCCATGAGGTCGGTGCGGTGGATACCATCGTGGATATCGTCTGCGCCGCGGCAGGATGCGCATCGCTTGGAGTCTCTCGTTGGGTATGTTCGCCGCTCAACGTTGGCGGCGGCACGGTGAAATGTGCGCATGGCATCTTTCCGGTCCCGGCTCCGGCGACCACGGAGTTGCTGAAAGGCGCACCTGTCTACAGCTCAGGAGTTCAGGCCGAGTTGGTGACGCCCACTGGAGCAGCCATACTTCGGGCGCTGGGCGTGGAATTTGCCGCCATGCCGGCGATGACGATTGAGCACACAGGATACGGCGCCGGAGCCCGCGATTTGCCCGGACTCGCCAACGTGGTGCGCATCACAGTTGGTGAAGCGGTGCAGAAAGAGCAGAGCGCTGATCGAGAAGTTGTTACTGTTATTGAGACCGCCGTTGACGATCTCACGCCGCAACTGGTCGGCTACGTAATGGAGCAGGCGCTGGCTGCCGGCGCGCTCGACGTCATGGTCACACCGGTCTTGATGAAGAAGAACCGGCCAGGACATCTTTTGACAGTGTTGTGCGAACGCGAGAAGGCCAACGGCCTATGCAATCTACTGCTGCGCGAGACCACAACCTTGGGGGTTCGTCTGCGCGAAGAGCGCCGGCAATGCCTGCAGCGCAAGTTTGCGACCGTGAGCACAAGCTGGGGAGAGGTTCGGATGAAGCTCGCCTACTTGAACGGCGAGTTGACCAACTGTTCTCCTGAATTCGAGGACTGCCGCCGCATTGCCGAACGGCACAAGATTCCATTGAAAATTGTGATGCAGGAGGTAGTTCGCCTCTACCGCGAGGAGCACGCCGCGGCCGCGGACTAAGACCTATGGACCAGGATGCTGTGAAGACCTTATTAGAAGATATCCGCGAACAGCGGATCTCTCCCGATGAGGGCGTTGAGCGCCTGCGCAATCTGCCCTTCGAAGACCTGGGCTTCGCCAAGCTCGATCATCACCGTTCGCTGCGGCACGGCATGCCCGAGGTGATCTACGCCGCCGGTAAGACCCCTGCGGAAACCGCCGAGATTTTTGCCCGCATGGCGGAACACGGAGGCAACGTGCTTGCGACCCGGTGCACACCGGAGCACGCCCATGCAGTACTTGGGGCTACACCAACCGCCGAATACAATGAGCGCGCCCGCACCATTGCATTGGTGCAGGATGCGAAGGAGCAGGGCAAGGGCGTGGTTGCGATTCTATGCGCCGGCACGAGCGATTTGCCGGTCGCCGAAGAGGCAGCGGTCACGGCGCGGGTGATGGGAAACCGCATTGAATTGGCCTGTGATGTTGGTGTTGCTGGGTTGCATCGGCTGATTGCTCAGCGCAATCTGCTCTCAACGGCGCGTATCTTTATTGTTTGTGCAGGGATGGAAGGAGCGCTGCCCAGCGTGGTTGCGGGCCTGGTTGGTGCGCCTGTGATTGCGGTGCCTACCAGCGTCGGCTACGGCGCTTCGTTTCAGGGGGTCACCGCCCTGCTTGCTATGATGAACTCCTGCGCCCCCAACGTTACGGTGGTTAATATTGATAACGGTTTTGGCGCTGCTTATTTCGCTTCCATGATCAACCGCTTATGAATGTAAAGCTGTGAAAGCAGGGAGTTTCCGCCGCTCTGGCTGTTGTAGAATTGCGTTCGTGGGGTAATGGCCAACTTGATCGACGGTCGCCGCAGGTGTTCTTCCGAGGGAAGACAAAAGACCCTCTTCCAGCAGCATGGGACGGATCACAGAGCGCTTGGGCAATCCTTAAATTGAGGGAGCTTGATAACTATGGCGTCACTCAGTACGTCTCCATCGGGCACGTTAGTGCCCTCCGCTCAACCGTTTCTTCGCTTGGAGCACTACACCTTCGGTGTAGGAGACCGCTTTGCCCATCAGGCGAAAGCTCAATTGCGTGCCTTCACACTCGCCGCGAAGGATGGCGTAGAGATCATTCCAGTGTGGAACAAATCGAACCGCGAGCACATGATCGTTGGCTCGAAGCCCGGTAGCGTGCGCGTGGCCGCCGAAGTTGCCATCCGCGATCTGGGCTGGAAGAAGCCCTTCCACGTGGATGCCGATCACATCACCCAGGAAACCGTAGACGGTTTTCTGGAATCCAGCGACTATTACACGATTGATGTTGCTGCCGCCATCGGCAAGCCTGCAGCCGACGAGAGGGTGAGCGCATTTCTTGACCGGCACCCTGAGCTCTTTCAGCGGATTGACCTGCCTGGCCAGGGTCCGTTGACGATATCGCGCGCTGACGCCTCGCAGACCGCACGAAAATACTTGTTTGCAGCGCAAGAGGCGGGCCGCATCTACCGTCATATCGCGAATGCTAAAGAGAAGGGTAGTTTCGTCACCGAGGTCTCGATGGATGAGACCGACAACCCGCAGACGCCGGGCGAGTTGCTGGTAATCCTGGCTGCGCTGGCTGATGAAGGCATTCCGCTACAGACCATTGCGCCGAAGTTTACCGGTAGGTTCAACAAGGGCGTGGATTACGTGGGCAACCTGGCCCAATTTGAAACCGAGTTTTGCAGCGACCTCGCAGTCATTGCTCACGTGGTCAAGACCTATGGCTTGCCTGCCGAACTCAAGCTCAGCGTACATTCAGGGAGCGATAAATTCTCGATCTATCCGGCCATCTGCCGGGCGCTGCGCGACACCGGCGCCGGAGTCCACGTAAAGACCGCGGGCACCACCTGGCTCGAGGAGCTGATCGGGCTGGCAGAAGCCGGAGGCGACGGCCTGGCGTTGGCGAAAGAAATCTATGCGGAAGCCTACGCGCATCGTGAAGAGCTCTCAGCACCCTATGCCGCGGTGATTGATATTGATGTTGCCAAGCTGCCCTCACCCGAGCAGGTCAAGAAATGGTCGCCGGAGCAATACGTAAACGCATTGCGCCACGACCAGAAGTGCAAAGAATTCAATCCCAGCTTGCGGCAACTGCTGCACGTGGGGTACAAGATCGCCGCCAAGATGGGCAACCGATATTTGGACATGCTGGAGACTTGCGAAGAGTCCATCTCGCGCAATGTCACCACCAATCTTTACGAACGGCACGTCAGGCCGATCTTCCTGGGTAAGTAGGCCTCGGAAGCTGAGCAGTACCGTGACCTGCGCACATTTTTGATCTAAAGAAACGAAAAGGAGACACGTATGGCGACTGTTGCCATATCAGCACAAGAATTGTCTGGCCTCGAGCCGAAGTATGAGTTTTTTGTCGGCATTGATTCCGATGGCTGCGCCTTCGACAGCATGGAGATCAAGCATAAAGAATGTTTTTGCCCACAGATCATCAAGTACTGGGACCTGCAAGCGGTCTCCAAGTATGCTCGCGAGGCCGTCGAGTTTATCAACCTCTATTCCAAATGGCGCGGGACCAACCGCTGGCCGGCGCTGATTTCGACTTTAGATCTGTTGCGCGAGCGGCCTGAGGTGATCAAGCGCGGGTGCGAAGTCCCGCAGGCCGCCAAGGTGCGCGAGTTTATCGCGTCGGGCAAGTCCCTCAGCAACGACGGCTTGAAAGCCTATATGGCAGAGCACCCCGATCCGGAACTGGAACATGCTCTGCAATGGAGCAAAGCGGTCAACGACTCCGTGGCCGACATTGTCCACAACCTGCCTCCTTTTCCATACGTGCGCGAGAGTCTGGAAGTGCTGCAGAAGAAAGCGGACGCGGTGGTAGTCTCGGCCACGCCGACCGAAGCGCTCATCAATGAATGGAGAGAGAACGATATTGATAAGTACGTTCGCGCTATCGCCGGTCAGGAATTAGGCACCAAGAAGCAACACCTCAAGATGACGACCGGCGGAAAGTATGCGCCGAACCGGGTGCTGATGATCGGCGATGCTCTCGGCGACTTTGATGCTGCGCGCGCCAACAATGCGCTCTTTTTCCCGATTAACCCCGGGCACGAAGAAGAATCCTGGGAGCGCTTTTACAAGGAGGGTCTGCAGAAGTTCCTGACGGGTGAATTTGCGGGCGCATACGAAACTGCATTGATTGCTGAATTTGATAAACTTTTGCCAACGACTCCGCCGTGGAAGCGGTAAGCAGTGGCCAACACAACTCCCAAGCGAGAACGACGATGACGATCGGAAGAGGCGCGGCAAACGCGTACCTCACCGGCGACGACGTGCGCCAGATCATTACCCAGGCATTCGAATCGCGAAAGCTCGATGGCAAGCGCGTCATCATCCTCATTCCCGACGGCACGCGAACCATGCCTATGCCGCAGATGTTCGCGCTATTCCACGAAATCCTACGGCCGCGTGTGAAGGCTTTGGACTATCTGGTAGCGCTGGGCACGCACTCGGTGATGAGCGACCAGCAGCTCAGCAAACTGGTGGGCCACACGGTGGTCAACGGCAAGGTTGGCGACACAAATGTTTTTAATCACCACTGGGAAAATCCTGCTACCTTTGCCAATCTCGGTACCATTCCCGCCGCCGAGATTTCAAAAATCACAAACGGCCGGATGTCACAGGATGTTCCGGTCACGCTTAACAAGCTGATCTTGAACTACGACCACATCATTATTTGCGGGCCGGTATTTCCGCATGAAGTCGTCGGATTTTCCGGCGGCAACAAGTACTTCTTTCCGGGCATTGGCGGCGCGGAGATCATCAACTTTACGCACTGGCTGGGGGCGGTCATCACCAACTACGAGGTGATCGGGGCGGGATACACCCCTGTGCGCGCGGTGATTGATCGAGCAGCCTCGCTGATCCCAGTGCCGGCCACCTGCTTCTCTCTAGTGGTCACGCATGATGGTCTCGCTGGTCTTTACTATGACACGGCGCCTGAGGCATGGAAGGTGGCATCGGCGCTCTCAGCAAAGATCCACATCCGCTGGGTTGATAAGCTCTACAAGCGCGTGCTCTCCGTGATGCCGGAGATGTACGACGATCTCTGGACCGCAGGCAAAGGCATGTACAAGATGGAGCCTGCTGTTGCCGATGGTGGGGAAGTAGTAATCTACAGCCCGCATATAGATGAGGTCAGCTACACGCACGGCAAGATCATTGACGAGATTGGTTACCACTGCCGCGACTATTTTTTGAAGCAGTGGGAGAAGTTCAAACACTATCCCGGCGGAGTGGTGGCCCACTCCACGCATGTGAAAGGTCTGGGCACATATGACGCTGCGACGGGTGTGGAAAAGCCTCGCATCCAGGTGAGCCTGGCGACGCGCATTCCCGAAGAGCGCTGCCACCGCATTAATCTTGGTTATATAGACCCGGCGACCATCAAGATCGATGAGTGGCGCAATCGGGAAGATGAAGGTGTGCTGGTTGTTCCGCGCGCCGGTGAAACTTTATATCGCTTGAAGCAGAAGGGCGCAACTGCGCCGTAGGAGAGCACGTGGCAGCGAAAATTGGAGTGGTGGGACTGGGCGTGATGGGCTCAAATCTGGCCCTGAATATGGAACGCAATGGTTTTCCCGTTGTGGGATACGACCTGGACGCGAACAAAATGCGCGCGTTCCTTAACGGTCCGGCGAAGAGCAAGAAGGTCACTGGTGTAGATTCACCAGCCGCCCTTATGGAAGCTTTGGAGAAGCCCCGGCGTATCCTTATTATGGTTCCTGCCGGAGCGCCGGTTGACAGCGCCATTGACCACCTGAAGCCGCATCTTGAGCCGGGGGACATCCTCATGGATGGCGGCAATTCCGCCTTTCTCGACACCGACCGCCGCAACAAGGCACTTGAAGCGCAAGGGTTCCTCTATATCGGGACCGGGGTCTCGGGCGGAGAAGAAGGCGCGCTGTGGGGGCCGGCCATCATGCCCGGCGGACAACCGGAAGCGTGGGAGGCTGTAGCTCCGATTCTGCGCGCCATTGCCGCCAAAGCCGACGACGGCGAGCCCTGCGTCGAATACATGGGACCGCGCGGAGCCGGCCACTACGTCAAGATGGTGCACAACGGCATCGAGTACGGCGATATGCAATTGATTGCCGAATGCTATGACTTGCTCCACCGTGGTCTTGGAATTGGTGCCGGCGAACTGCACGATATTTTTAGCGAGTGGAACAAAGGGGATCTCAAGTCCTACCTGGTTGAGATCACGGCAAACATCCTGGCAAAAAAAGATGAGCAAACCGGCAAACCTCTGGTAGATGTGATTCTCGATGAAGCCCAACAGAAGGGTACCGGAAAGCTGGCCAGCCAGAACGCGCTCGACCTGGGAGCGCCTATCCCTACCATCAACGCCGCGGTTGAAAGCCGCATTTTGTCGGCGCTCAAACCGCAGCGCGTTGCCGCCAGCAAAGTGCTGCGCGGGCCGGTCCCGTCGTTCAAGGGTGATAAGCAGAAGCTGATCAAGGCAGTCGAGCACGCGCTTTATGCCAGCAAGGTCACCTCGTACGCTCAAGGCATGGCTTTGATACAAATTGCGTCAGGGGAATATAAATACGACCTGCGTCCCAAGAACATCGCCAAGATCTGGCGCGCCGGTTGCATCATCCGCGCGACGTTGCTCGGTCAGATCATGGCCGCTTACGATCGCAACCCTGCGTTGACGAACCTGCTGCTCGATGAAGCTTTCCGCGACGCGGTTGCAAGCCGCCAGGACTCTTGGCGCCTGGTCGTTCAAACTGCCGTAGGAATGGGGATTCCCGTTCTGGCGATCGGTTCATCACTGGCATACTTCGATGCCTACCGCAGTGAACGCCTGCCGGCGAATTTGACGCAGGCCCAGCGTGATTATTTCGGGGCGCATACCTACCGGCGCACCGACAAAGACGGTGTGTTTCATACCGAGTGGACCAGCAGTGAAGTTCACGCCACCGCTGGCAAATGACGGAAGCGTCTGGTTTCTTTGCGACCTGAATGAGAGCTTTCTTCTTTTAGCTGGATGGAATTTTTGCGCAGGAGAGCAGTCTGCGGGCTTTCTGCGGTATATTTATGGAGTTTTCCATCCTGCGAGGTGCAGATGTCCCGAATGGTCCGCTGTGGGTTGATCCAGGCCAGCAATCCTCTTGGTCCCGAGAATACTCTCGAAAAAATCAAGAAAGCCATGATCGAAAAGCACTTGAAGCTGATTGATCAGGCAGCCAAAAAGAAGGTCCAGATCCTTTGCCTGCAGGAAATCTTCTATGGTCCTTATTTCTGTGCCGAGCAAAATACGCGCTGGTACGAACTGACCGAACGTGTGCCTGACGGTCCGACGATCAAGCTGATGCAGAAGATTGCGGCGAAACACCACATGGTGATGATCGTCCCGATTTATGAAGTGGAGATGACCGGCCTCTACTACAACACCGCCGCTGTTATTGACGCTGATGGCAAATATCTCGGCAAATATCGCAAGCACCACATCCCCCAGGTGGCGCCCGGCTTCTGGGAGAAGTTTTATTTCACGCCGGGAGACACCGACTACGCCGTCTTCGATACAAAGTACGCCAAGGTTGGAGTGTATATCTGCTACGACCGCCATTTCCCCGAAGGAGCACGCATCCTGGGATTGAACGGCGCCGAGATTGTCTTCAATCCTTCGGCAACCGTCGCCGGGCTTTCCGAATACCTTTGGGAGCTTGAACAGCCGGCGCACGCCGTAGCCAACGGATACTTCGTGGGAGCGCTGAACCGGGTGGGAAAAGAAGCGCCCTGGAACATCGGCGAATTCTACGGCAAGAGTTATTTCTGCAATCCACGCGGCAAAATCATCGCGCAAGCCAGCCGTGACAAAGACGAAGTCGTCGTCGCCGATCTCGACCTCGATATGATCGCAGAGGTGCGCAACACATGGCAGTTCTTCCGCGACCGGCGCCCAGACAGCTATCAGACGCTTACTGCGCAAGCTGGAAAAGCGGCCGGAACTCACTAATTCTGAGGATTTCTTATGACAAAAGACGAGATCATCAAAAAACACAAGCAGTACCTGTTTCCTTCTATCTTTACCTACTACGCTGAGCCCCTGGTTACCGACCATGCCAGCATGCAGTACCTATGGGATGCCGACGGCAAAAAGTATCTCGACTTCTTCGGTGGCATCGTCACCATCTCCGTCGGACACGCCAATCCCCGCATCACATCCAAGATCAAAGCGCAGGTTGACAAGCTGCAGCATGCATCCACTGTGTTTCCCAATGAGGCGGTGGTCGCACTGGCAGAAAAGATTGCTCAGATCACGCCGGGTGAGATCAGCCAGAGCTACTTCACCAACAGCGGAACCGAAGCCAACGAGACCGCAATTCAGCTCGCCCGCATGTATACCGGCCGTTACGAAGTGGTTGCGCTCCGCCACGGATACAGTGGCCGCTCGCAACTCGCTCAAGGTCTTACCGCTCACAACACCTGGCGCAAATCGCTGCCCGTGCCCGCTCCGGGCGTTGTGCATGCTCTGAACGCATATTGCTATCGCTGTCCTCTGGGCAAAACGTATCCGAGCTGCGAGGTTGCATGCGCCAAAGATCTCGAAGCCGTCATCCAGACCACGACCTCTGGACAGATTGCCGCCTTCATCGCCGAGCCGATCCAGGGCGTCGGCGGCTTTGTCACTCCGCCGAAAGAGTACTTCAAGATTGTCTTCAAAATTGTGAAAGACTACGGCGGTCTGTTTATCTCTGACGAGGTACAGACCGGCTGGGGCCGCACCGGCAAACGCTGGTTTGGAATCGAGCAGTGGGAGGTCACGCCCGATATCATCACGGCCGCCAAAGGGTTGGCCAACGGAGTGCCGGTGGGTGGAACATTTACCCGTCCGGAGATCGCGGCCAGCTTCAAGGGCCTGCAGATCTCGACGTTTGGCGGCAATCCCGTTACTTCCGTCGCTGCCAGGGCCACCATCGAACTGATTGAAGAAGACCGGCTGATGGATAACGCGGCTACGGTTGGCGATTACTTCCGCCAGGGCCTTGAAGAGCTGAAGCAAAAGCATGAGCTCATCGGCGATGTCCGTGGCATGGGATTGATGCAGGCCATCGAGTTCGTCAAAGATCGCACCTCCAAAGAACCCGCTCCGCAGGAAACCAACCAGTTCCTGGAAGAGTGCCGCAAGCGCGGACTGCTCATCGGCAAAGGTGGCCTGTACGGGAATGTGATCCGCATGTCTCCGCCGCTCAATATTGCCAAGACCGACGTTGACGAAGCGATTCGTGCGATGGATGAAGCCCTGATGGCAATGGCTCCGGCCGCGGTCGGCGCGGGAAAGGCCCGCTGACCGGATGAGCGCCACATCTCCTGTAGCATCTTCTACTACGGCGGGAAGGTCCATAGAATCCAGCCCGCTGTATAACCACGACCTTGCCCCGGCTGGCCCTGAAAAGCGCACCTGGACTACCTACAACTACGCCGCACTCTGGGTCTCGATGTCCGTCAATATTCTGACGTACATGCTCGCGGCCAGCCTGATTCAAGGCGGCATGAACTGGAAGCAGGCGGTGTTGACGGTCTTTCTGGGCAACACCATCGTCCTGGCTCCCATGCTTCTGAATTCGCAGCCCGGCGCCCGTTACGGCGTTCCCTTTCCGGTGCTGGCCCGTGCATCGTTCGGAGTGCTGGGTGCGAACTTCGCGGCGGTGCTGCGGGCTCTGGTCGCTTGCGGATGGTTTGGAATTCAAAGCTGGATCGGCGGCGAGGCCATCAATACGCTGCTCGGAACTGTCTGGCCGGCGTGGCGCAACAACCCGCATGGCGTCGCCATCTGCTTCACCATCTTCTGGGCGATCAACGTGATCGTAATCCTCAGAGGTATCGAGTACATTCGCTTTCTGCAAGGTCTCAGCGCGCCGATTCTGCTGGCGGTCGGCCTGCTCCTGTTGGGATGGGCTTATTTCGGCGCCGGTGGCTTCGGTCCCATGCTCTCCGCGCCCTCCCAGTTCTCGAGCACCGGCGATTTTCTGAAATTCCTCATCCCCGCGCTCAACGGAACGGTCGGCTTCTGGTCAACCGTCTCTCTCAACATTCCCGACTTCACCCGCTTTGCCAAAGACGAACGCGGACAAGCCATCGGACAAGCCATCGCGCTGCCGCTCACCATGACGCTCTACTCGTTCATCGGTGTGGCCGTCACTTCGGCGACGGTCGTGATCTACGACACGGCCATCTGGGACCCGGTCCAACTCCTCAGCCGCTTCCACTCTCCGGTCGCGGTTGTGATTTCGTTACTGGCCATTCTGCTCGCGACTCTCAACGTCAATATCGGCGCCAACGTGGTCTCCCCGGCCAATGATTTTTCCAACCTTTGGCCGCGCAAAATCTCATTCAAAACCGGCGGCGTCATCACCTGCTTCATCGGCGTTGCCATGATGCCGTGGAAGCTGCTGGCCAATCACAAGACATTTATCTTTGGCTGGTTGGGCGGATACGCCGCTGTGCTGGGCCCGGTGGCGGGAATCATGATCTGCGACTACTACCTGGTCCGGCGCAAGCGTCTCGTGGTGAATGACCTGTATTTGCGCGGTGGAGAATACGAATACTCCAGCGGCTTCAACTGGCGGGCCATTGCGGCATTGGTGATCGGCTCAGCCGTGGCGCTCATGGGACTGGTCATTCCATCGGTCAGGTTTCTCTACGACTACTCCTGGTTTGTAGGATTTGCCGTGGCGTTTGTAAGTTACTACACCCTCATGCGTACCGGAAAGTAGTTCTCAGTTCTCAGAAAAAGGCCACCGCGGATTACGCGGATTCTCGCGGATCGGGTGGGGGCCCCCCTTGCCGGCTTGGGGGTAATCTGTAAGTTATCTACGACCCAAATTGGGCAAAATGAAAATGAGCTTTTTGGGACATAGCAAATGTGAGGCCACCCCCCATGCATGCTTGGGGGCAACGTCCGTAAATCATTGATAATCAATGGGAGCCAGAAATGGCTGCCATGCATGGAACGTGGGTTTGGAACAAGGGTTAATGTTACTTCGCGGTAAACCTGATAAATACAGTTTCCAGTTTCAAGTTTCGAGAACAGCTCACCGAATTTTCAAAGATCCATAAGAGGCCCGAGCCTCGCACTCTGGATGCTAGATACACTTCTAAGCCCATGATGACCTATGATCTATTAAGAATCAATACTTTGATACCACTTTGGTGCCAGGGGAGGCGCGAAGTCCAGGTTAATCGGTAACTGGGTTGGCTGGGACGGGTGGGAATTGGTAGACTTTGGCGGTGAACGCCGCAGCCGCAGAGCCGCAAACTAGTCCTACGCCCATCCTGGATTGTCTGGCTCCCCTGCCGCCGCCGGTAAAGCCAGGTTCGCAGGTGAAGCAAGGCTCACCGGTAAAGCGAGGTTCAGGCTCCGCACGTTTGGTTGGATGGGTCATAAGCTTTGCACGTTTCATTGGACAGGTCATAGTCGCGTTGCTGTTCTTCGGACTTGTGTTCTCAGTCCTCTGGGTCTTGAGCGACTGGGAGCGGTTGTTCCCAGGTTGGACAAGCAGCAAGTTCCTTTCAGCCGGACTGGTGATTGTGTTGGCAAAACTGGCAACAACCGTTATTCATGAAGGCGGACACCTGCTGGCCGGCCTCTGCTTGGGCTTTCGCTTCAGCTCAATGCACATCGGCCGGATACAGATTGATCGCCCTTTTCGAATCTCACGGTATCGAGGTCCTGGTGGATGGTTCAGCGGAGCCGTGAACCTGCTTCCCAGCAAGACGGGGAAACTCAGCCTGCGCGCCCTGGCGATGGTGTTTGCAGGGCCGGCAGCTACTCTCTTGTCGGCTTATGTAATGTTCCTGTTGCCCTATTCCAAGGGCTTCACCTCCAAAATTTTTATTTTCTTTTTAGTGCTGAGCGGCGTCCTCAGTCTCATTCCGGCCCGGGGCCGAGTCTCGCATTCTGATGGCGCGCGTATCTTGATGCTGTTGCAGAATCGCGAGCGGGGCGAGCGCTGGCTGGCGCTACTAAAACTAATTGGGGAGATGGCAGAGGGAGTTCCATTCGAATCGCTATCGCCTGATTTTCTGGCCAAAGCCGTTGCCATCCAGGACAATTCGCCGGACACGGTTGCCGGCCACTACTTTGCCTACTGTGCGGCATGGTGGCAGCACAAAGATGCAGAGGCCGCGAGGTTGCTGGAAACCTGCCTGCAGTACTCCGGTTACACTACGCCGATGGTACGCGAGGGGTTGATATGTGATGCCTCCATTTTTCAGGCGAGAAGGCGGAAGCGGGTTGACCTGGCGGAACAATGGCTGGCGGTACTGCCTGATTCCACAGTCATGCTGGGGCTGCATTCCAGGGTTGACGCCGGGATCCTGGAAGCGAAAGGCGATATCGAAGGCGCTCTGAAAAAGCTGGATGATGCGGAAATGCTAACCCTCACACTACCGAATGAGATGCAGAGGAAAGTATCGCTCGAATCCCTCAGGAGATGGAAGTCGGAGTTGCTGGCAATGGAGCACAAGCAAGCGTAGACATCCCACACGCGCTGACGCGCGAAGCGGGGCACCCCGGCATGTTCTGGCGTTGCTACTGATTTTCCTGTGGGCTCCTTTCTTTTCAATAGATTAATTGAAGCTTCAGACCGCCCCGAAGTCATCCCGCAACTATGACATATAGGCGCGCACACCACTCGTCATAATTCAGTAACCGCCCCGAAAGACGTAAGGCTGTCCCTGCCCGCCCTGTGAGGTAAATAAATACTTGACAAGTAGTACTGTGTATCATACAGTGTGTTCCACATACCATATGACAAACAGTCGCAATGACGATCCCAATACGGACCTCTATGAAAACCTTCGACTTGAGCTGCGGCGTGGGTGCCTGGTGATAGCCGTGCTGGCACAGCTCAAGACAGAACGCTACGGATATACGCTGCGCAAAGCACTGGCCGATGATGGCCTGGCTATTGATGAGAGCACACTTTATCCCTTGCTCCGGCGGCTGGAAAGTCAAGGCCTGCTTGTCAGTCAATGGCGTGAGGAAGAGAAACGCAATAAACGCTTTTATCGGCTGTCGCCGGACGGCAAGCGAATTCTCAAGCAATTGCTCGAAGAGTGGCGAAACATTAACACGTCTCTAGAACAAATTTTACGGGAGAAATAATTTTATGGGACTCAGCACAACAACATTGTCATACGCTCCACCCGCACAAACTAAAGGGTTGGAGCTAAGCGCAAGAAAGACTGCCCGAGGCAACCTCGCGAT
Source organism: Terriglobales bacterium (assembly GCA_035487355.1). Lineage (NCBI taxonomy): Bacteria > Pseudomonadati > Acidobacteriota > Terriglobia > Terriglobales > Terriglobales bacterium. Next base: position 20,390 of record DATHMF010000014.1, read on the forward strand.
CGATTATTTGCGTGCTTTCATCACCGTACTGGTACTGGCACATCACGCTGTCCTCGCCTATCACCCTTTTGCTCCTGCACCACCGAAGTCCCTGCTTGCCCAGCCTCGGTTGTGGGGAGCTTTTCCTGTAGTCGATATTCAACGCTGGAGTCCCTTCGGCCTGTTGGTCTCGTTTAACGACATCTTTTTCATGGCGTTGATGTTCTTCCTCTCCGGGCTATTCGTTTGGCAGAGCTTACAACGCAAAGGGAGCGGGGGGTTCTTGGGTAACCGTGCCAGGAGGCTTGGCATTCCGTTTGTAGTAGCGGGAGCATTACTGGCGCCTCTGGCCTACTACCCAACTTATCTTCAAACAGGCGCCACGGGTATTTCTGGTTTTTGGCAGCAATGGCGTTCGCTGGGCAACTGGCCAGTTGGTCCGGAATGGTTTATTTGGGTCTTGCTCGCGTTCGATTGCATTGCCGCTCTATTGTTCGCGCTGATGCCTCAATGGGGTGAGGCGCTTAGCCGCTTTTCATCGAACGCATCGCGCCGTCCGTTCACTTTCTTTGGATACTTGATCATTGCATCGGCAATCGCATACATCCCCATGGAACTCATCTTCAACGCTTTCGCATGGGCCAGCTTCGGGCCATTCTTCTTTCAGACCAGCCGCCTGCTTCACTATGCAGTTTATTTTCTTGCGGGCATCAGTGTCGGCGCCTGGGGGATTGAGCGCGGCTTGCTGGCGCCGGATGGAAATCTGGCACGACGCTGGTTGCGCTGGATTCCTGCATCGCTTCTAACTTTTATAGCCGCAGGTGTTCTTTTCGTTGTGACTTTCACGGCGCATAGTGCGCCACGATTCTGGGAGGTGCTCTCAGATTTCGCATTCGTAGCCTGTTGTGCTGCAACCTCGTTCGCTTTTCTCGCTCTCTTCCTGCGTTTTGTTGTAAAGCCAAACAGAATATTCGACAGCCTGTCAGCCAACGCTTACGGAATGTATTTGATCCACTACGTATTCGTGAGCTGGTTGCAATATGCATTTTTGCAGGCACATCTGCCTGCCGTAGCAAAAGGATCGATTGTGTTTTTCGGCACGCTGGTATTGAGCTGGACGGTCATTGCGGCGATCCGGCGTATTCCCGTTGTTGCGCGGACCATCTAGAGGTTTCACAAAAGGGTTCCCACAGCAGGATTTAGGTATGCGTAATTCATAAAGGAGAAGTCATGGAACTTATCGATCGTTATTTACAAGCCGTCGGATTCTGGCTACCCAAGGCACAGAAACAGGACATCGTTGCCGAACTTTCGGAAGACATCAGCTCCCAAATGGAGGAGAAAGAAGCGGAGCTTAGCCGCAAGCTGAATGAATCAGAAGTGGAAGCCATCCTCAAGCAGCTAGGCAGTCCGATCGTGGTCGCCAACCGCTATCTGCCCCAGCGGCATTTGATTGGGCCGCTGCTGTTGCCCATCTATTGGGTGGTGCTGAAAATGGCATGGTTGTTTTACTTTGTGCCTTGGCTGTTCGTCTGGATCTGCATCGACAGCTTCGCGCCTTCCTACCGTCCTGACCATGCCGGGACGTTGATCGGCGGCACGTTACGTGCTGTTTGGCCGATGGCTGTCAATACCTTCGCATTCGTCACGGTGGCCTTCGCGCTTATCGAAAAATATCATGTCAAGTCCGGCTTTCTGGAAAAGTGGGACCCGCGCAAGCTGCCACCCGTCCGGGATCCCAACCGGATCAAACGCTCTTCTTCCATCGCCGAAATCGTAGGCCTCATTGCGGTCTGCGTCTGGTGGATCGGATTCATGTCATCCCCGGTGATGGTTGATCGCCCCGAGGTCCGAATCATACTTACCCCGGCGTGGCGGTATTTCTTTTGGAGCATTCTGCTATTGACCGCGGCCGGTGCGATCGCCTCTGGCATCAATCTGTTTCGCCCTTACTGGACAAGGTTCCGGGCCAGCATGCGGCTGGTGAGTGACTGTATTGGCTGGGCCCTATGCGCGTGGTTGTGCAAGGCAAATATTGTGGCGGAAATAAGCGTGCGAAATGTTCCCCATGAAAGAACAATGCAAATTGCCGCCGCGATCAACCTGTGGGCATCGCGTAGCTTCCCCGTGGTCGTTGCGATCGGCGTGCTCACAGCTTCAGTGGATGTGTACCGCATCATTCGCGTGAAGCGAGGACCAGCGCATTTTCCGGCGGATTGGTAAGAGGTTTTGCTAAGAATGAGGCATTCGGAAGAACCGAGAAAAGGGCTAACCGCTTGTTTTGTTTTGGCTGCCCACAGGGATTCGAACCCCGCCGTATCTTGATACTGTTGCAGAATCGCGAGCGGGGCCAAACCATTCCCAAAATTGGTCTAGCATAAACTTTGTCACCCCGGGATGACAAATTGGTTCTTGGTCGGGGCTTACGCCCCGGCCTTTTGATTTATGTGGTCATGACTGCGCGAGCGGTGGTGGGTTCGACCGGGGCTTTACGGCGGAGGATGGCAGCCGAGATGAGAGTAATGATAAGGCCGACGGGCAGGGGCTCCATGAAGGTGTAGGCCATGTTGACGAAGGGGTTTTGGTAGAGCTGCTGAGAGCGTTGTATGGCAGCGACCTGCGCGGCGGTGGTGGCGGGGTCAAGTCCGGAGGACTGGACCTTGTGAATCTGCGCGGCGAAGTAGCTATCCATGA
>DATHMF010000015.1 GCA_035487355.1 Terriglobales bacterium
CGTTCGACCATTTGCATTTCCAGCCAGGTCGGCTGTGCCGTCGATTGCCAGTTCTGTTTAACGGCCTTGCTGGGTGTGAAGCGCAACCTGACGGCCGGGGAGATTGTTGGGCAGGTTTGCGCCGTGTTGAAGGATCAAGGGGTTTCGCCGCCGGAGGATCGGATCAATCTGGTTTTTATGGGCATGGGCGAGCCGTTTCTGAATTACGAAAATTTCATCAAGGCTTCGCGGCTGCTGGTGGAGTGTGTTGGCATTGCTGAGCGGCGTATGACGGTGTCCACGGCGGGGATTGTGCCGCGCATCCACGACTTTGGCGGGGAGGCGATCCGGCCGAAGCTGGCGATTTCTTTAAATGCATCGAATGATGAGCTGCGCACGCGGCTCATGCCGCTGAATAAGAAGTGGAATCTCGAGATGCTGATGGCGGCGGCTCGGGCGTTTCCGCTGCGCACTCGGGAGTGGATCACGTTCGAGTATGTACTGCTCGGTGGAGTCAACGATGCCCCTGAGAATGCGAAGGAAGTGGCGGAGTTATTGCGCGGGATGCGCTGCAAGGTGAATTTGATTGCGCTGAATCCAGGACCGGGGATTGATTTTTCCACGCCCAGCGCGGAGCGGGTGACGGCGTTTCAGAATATCCTGCGGGAGGCGGGAGTTCCTGCGTTTGTGAGGCGTCCGCGAGGACGGGATATTTTCGCGGCCTGCGGACAGCTCAAGCGAACGGTTGAGCGTGCCACATCACCGGAACCCCAGCTTCAGATGATTTCTCCGCCGCAGGCTGGGCAATAACCGGAAGTTCGATGCGGATGTTGCTCTCTGCGTTCTGGTCCGTCCGACAGAAAATCCTTCCATGATGTTGCTGCAGGATGCCTTGACAAGCGTTCAATCCCAGGCTGGAGAAGGGCTGAGTCGTTACCTGAGTTCCTTTACCCATGGAGGCAGACTCGCGGGAGCTTCCACTCGTTCCCAGGGAAACGCCGGGGGCTGAAAAGTTGAGGACTGCCAAGCCCTTTTCTCTGCCCGCGACGATGTTGAGCGTCCGGCCTGCATGTTCATCCACGGTGTGCAGCGCGTCATTGATGATCTGTACGCAAACCTGGAGCAATTGGTTAGAGTCTCCTTGAACCATGAGCATGTCCTGCTGAAACTTCGAATGCACTTCAATATGAAGAGCCTCCCAGTGGGGCTGAGAGAGTTTAACGGCCGTGCGCAACAAAGTGTTGAGATCCACGGACGCCATGGTGGCGGGACTCTGTCGGGCGAAGCTGAGCAGGCTGGCTACCAGAGTCTTGGTGCGCCGGGCTTGCTGGCCGATGCTCACGGCCAGGTCGTTCTGTTCCGGAGTGAATGGCTTGCTCAGCAACAACAGGTCGGAATAGCCAAGCATAGCGGTAATGGGATTGTTGAGTTCGTGTGCGGCGCCGGCCACCAACTGTCCGATAGAAGCCAGTTTCTCTGACTCTACGATCTGTGCCTGCAACCGCTTGAGGTTCACGAACGAGTCTCGCGAATAGGTGAGCAGGCGCAACAATTCGGCGTCGAGCAATCGCTGGCGCACAAATACCATGAGTCCCATGACGAATGCCCCCGCCAGGGTCAAGATCAAGCGGAAGGACCGGATGCGAAGAGGTATGGATGTGTCCAAGAGAGCCCATGCCGCGAACAAGGGAAGAGAAAAGGTCGCGATCATACCAGTGCGGGCCAGCCATACGCCGTGAGCGGTAGAAGTGGAACGAACCCCAGCCTTGGGTTCAAGGTCGCGTGTGCGCAGACCAATCCAGGTGAACCACGCGATGGAAATTGCCAAGGGAATGTCGTAAAGACTACCGCTGTAGTAGGTGTTCCGGATAAGCGCCCAATTGGCAACGTACGAAGCGGCCGCATAAGTAAAGCTGGCGCCGAAGAGGTTGGCGTAGAATATTTTCCATCCACCTTTGCTGCCTAGCCAGGCTGTCAGCACGGCCCCAAGAAAGGCTAGCTTTTCAATGAGATAGAGCGAGTTCAAATTGTGGTCGTAGGGGATAACATCAGGAACGACATACTGCCAGGGGATCACGATGAGGACATAAAGATATCCCCACCAGACCATTAATAGAGCAAAATCGAGGCGCCGCAGGCGAGCGGCATATTCATCCTGAGGGGCATGAGGGCGAAGCGCTACAGCCGCCATGAGTGGGACAATGTTCATGAACAGAATCATGTCCGCGGCGCACAGGTCGGGCACATCGGTATGCAACCAGACTTCGTAATAGGTCCAGAACAGCTGGTAGGTGAACCAGAACGTAATGCCGGTGCCGATGAGCATCCAGAACAGGCGCAGGCGGCCCCGCGCTCGAAGAATTTGCGGAACCAGTGACATGGTTCCGGAAAGCAGCAGGATACACTGCACCACATCACTGAGCGCCGTTAGGAAGAAAGACTGATGCAGGAAAAGGGCAGCAACGACCAGAATCGCCAAACAGGCAGCGACAATCGCGAGCCACGTTCTGGAAAAAGCGCCCAAGGAACTGCGCACCTCGCTCACATCCTAAACCGGTATGAAGGACACCCTTAGGTTACGTTAGTAACCAAGGGCGCGGGGACCCTAGGTCGAGAAGGTTCCATTCTTGTAAAGTTTTGCTTGCTCTCCATGTTT
>DATHMF010000016.1 GCA_035487355.1 Terriglobales bacterium
ACGCAATCTTCAATGGTAACGCCTTCAATCGGGATAAACGGAATCACATCGGCCGCACCGAGACGAGGATGCGCGCCCTGATGCTGGGTCAGATCAATCAGCTCGGCAGCTTTGCCCACGCCGCGAATGGCCGCTTCAGCAATGGCTTCGCGATTGCCGACCAGTGTAATCACACAGCGATTGTGGTCGGGATCCATCTCGCGGTCGAGCAGATAGACGCCCTCAACCTTCATGGCCTCGACGATAGCATCAACTTTGGATTTATCACGTCCCTCGGAAAAATTCGGGACGCACTCGACCAGCATGGACATGTAACAAGCATAGCGGGGAGCGAATCAGCGATGCAAGGAAGATGTGCGGAGACGTATATAGAAATGCATGTAGAGACGCAGCCATGGCTGCGTCTCTAAAGCAAAGATTACTTCATCCAGTGATAACCGATCCCAAACTGAATCGTGTTGATGCCCGGATTAGGAACGGTCATGCCGGCGTTGGAAATATGCACGTATCTGACATCCAGTGTGATCGAGCGGTTCTCGCGGGTAAAGATATGGGTCCCCAGGGCGAACTGCGAGGTGAAATTGATGTTCGATGTGCGGAATGGGACCTCGGTATTGGTAAAGAGCACGCCCCCGGCCAGCTCCGCGTAAGGAGCAAAGCGTTTGCCACCCGTGAAATTCCACTTCGCCACAAAAGGATTGAAGGAACCTCCGTAGGCTGTATTCACCGGGCCTGAGAGCACGTAAATGGGAATAAGATCAACGGCATATTCAATATTTCCTCGGAGTGGACCGCTGCCGTGCTGGCCCGTGAGCACTTTTCCCAGACGAAACCCGGCGTCGAAAACCCCTGTGTGGGTCACACCGCCGCTCACCGAATGACCGCCCTGCCCCCACACGCCAAAATCCCATGCACCTTTGTGTAGTGAGCTTGCAGGCAACGAGTCGGTTAATGTGTCGCGGGCTTTTTCCTTGTCTTTCTTCTGGGTTTTTTCCGAAGTTGGGGTTTGCGAGGCATTCGGGTCTGTTCCCTGGGCGAAGGCAAAGGCCGAGCACAGTACAAGCACAAAAGCGGCGAATTTCATTCGTTGGTGTCTCCTGTAAATTTAGGCTTGCTTGAAAATCTAACAGGTAGAGAGGAATTTTGGCGAGCGAAAAATGCGGGTTGGAACTGAGTCGACTTTGTTCGCAGAAGAGCAAGAAAAGCCGCCACATTGGGCGGCTTTTCACGAAAACTCTTGCCGGTTCTAGCTGGCGGCTTCCTGCAACTGTTTTACATCTACATCAAAGTTGGAGTAAACGTGCTGCACGTCATCATGATCTTCCAAAGCTTCGATCAGGCGGATCATGGTGTTGGCCTGCGCGCCTTCCAGCTTGATGTAGTTTTGCGGAATCATGGAGATTTCTGACATGGTAATCGGGATGTTGGCCTTCTTTAAGGCTTCGACTACGGCTTCAAAGTTGGCGGGGTCGGTCATGATCTCCCAGTCGTCGCCGTCATCGCGGATATCTTCGCCACCGGCCTCCAGCACAATGTTCATGAGCTGATCTTCTGTGGCCGCTGACTTAGGGACCACGATGTCGCCCTTTTTGTGGAACATCCAGGCGACCGAACCAGCTTCACCCATGTTGCCGCCGTTCTTGCCAAACGCATGGCGGATTTCGCTCACGGTGCGGTTGCGGTTGTCAGTTGAGACCTCAACCAGCATGGCCACGCCACCCGGGCCGTAACCCTCAAAGGTGATCTCTTCGTAGGTCACGCCCGGCAGTTCGCCCGTACCGCGCTGAATGGCGCGCTTGATATTGTCGGCCGGCATGTTCTCGGCTTTGGCCGCAGCCACTGCTCCACGCAGGCGCGGGTTCTTTTCCGGATCGCCGCCCGACTTGGCTGCCATGGTGATTTCTTTAATCAGGCGGGTAAAAATTTTTCCGCGTTTGGCGTCGAGCGCGCCCTTTTTATGTTTGATTGTCGCCCATTTGGAATGGCCGGACATGATGCAACCTCTTCGTTCTCAATTTGAAATTTACTTCACCGCGCGGCGGAAGCCGCTAACAGGAGTAGACATTGTGACAAACGGAAATTATAGCATGTGTCTAAGCTTTCATTGATAGGGCTCGGCAACCGATAGCAGGCGGAATTAGTCAACAATAAAACCTTTTGTCCAACTGTCACGGTCCAACTGGTATGGATGAATTTGGAACCCTTCGAGAAATTCGACAAATCCAGGCTGGTCTTTTACACGTTCTATCGCTGCCTTTGCCTCCGACTCGCTGGAGTACACGCCAATGAGCAACTCGCAGTCGTCCCGCTCCTGTACGAACCAAAGTAAATACACATTTGTCACGATGCCACTCCCACCATTCTCTGCTCAATACTCCCATAATTTCTTTAGAGTCGAAACGTGATTCGCGAGATCAGTCTCATTGCGGAGCATCCGATACATCACGGCCCGCCTTCGTTCGCATTTGGCGCCGCATCCGGCGGCTTTGGGTTGAGCCGCGCATTGCGATAGCGCTCGCGATAGGCGAAGACTATCGCCAGTAATGGAGGAGAAAGCAACACTCCCAAAAATGAGGATAAGGGCCCCGCCAATGAAAACAGAAGCCCCATGAAAATCGGTACAAAGATCGAAGCCCAAATCGGCACCTTGGCTGTGCGCTTCATAATGTAGGGTTGCAGAACAAGTCCGTCCACCACCACGATGACTGCATAGACAATGAGCACGTACAGCATTTTCATGCCCGAGCCGGTAAACAGCGCGCCCAACTCCGCCAATATGACTGTCAGCACCGGACCAAAGTTAGGAATGTATTGCAGGACCGCGCCCAAAAATGCCCACAACGGCGCCCAGGGTACTCCGACGATGAGAAGTCCGATGAGCCAGAGAGCGCCTACGGCGAGCGCATCATAGGTCTGCGCAATGAACCAGTTCTTTAAGGCGGTCCCAGTGGTGCGCAGATGGGAGAGGATTTCCATATAGACTTAGATGCTTTGAATACTTACTGCCATCGTACTCCCATTGTTTTCTTTTCAGTTTCAGTTATAGACGTTATAGAAAATGACAATTGTTATTCTCGCCTCTTCCACGCTAAAGTAGTCTTATGAAATTCGGTGTCATCATCTTTCCCGGCTCGAACTGCGATCACGATGCCCACAACGTCATTGCCGAGGTGGCCAGGGAGCCGGTCACGTTCCTGTGGCACGACTCCAGTGATCTGCAGAATTGCGACGCGGTCATCGTCCCTGGCGGATTTGCCTATGGCGACTACCTTCGCACCGGAGCTATTGCTGCCTTCGCGCCGATGATGAAGTCGGTCGCCGGTTTCGCGAACAAAGGCGGCTTGGTGCTGGGCATCTGTAACGGATTCCAGATTCTGTGCGAAGCCGGCCTGCTGCCCGGGGTTTTGATGCGCAACGTAGGACTGAAGTACATCTGCAAGCATGTGTATCTGCGCACGGAGAACGCCGATACTCCTTTTACCGGCGCCTGCAAGGAAGGCGAAGTACTTAAAATTCCCATTGGCCACATGGAAGGCAATTATTTTTGCGATGGGCCAATACTCGAAACGCTGAAGCGCGAGCGCCGGATCGTGTTCCGCTACTGCACTCCCGATGGAGAAGTTACTGCTGCAGCCAATCCTAACGGCTCTCTCGATAGTATTGCCGGCATCTGCAATGAAGGCCGCAACGTCTGCGGCATGATGCCGCATCCGGACCGCTCGAGCGAAGCCATGCTTGGCTCGGCAGACGGGTTTAAGATCTTCGATTCCATGATTAATGCGCTGGTCCATAAATAGAATAAACAAGAAATAAACAGGCAATTAGCTTGAAAAAGCCTCCTTGTTGACCACATACGGCATCTTGGTGATATCTCCACCGTAGTTTTGCTCCAGAACGTCGATTAATCCCTGTACGCAGCGGCCCGCCATTCCCTTATTGGGATCGGCAGAAAGGCGTGTGATCCTGGCGCCGCTGGCAAAGTGATGGAAGAGCCCGCAGCGATCGGCAATCGCCGGATCGCGCAAAGGTGAATCCGCAGGCAAGGGCTCTTTTTCATAGACATCGAGAGCAGCGCCAGCAATCCAGTTCTCGCACAGGGCGCGTGCAAGCGCGGCTTCATCTACAACCGGGCCGCGTGAGGTATTGATAAAGTATGCCGTGGGCTTCATGATGTGAAAGGTGCGCTCGTTAAAGAGATGCAAGGTCGGAGACGAGCCTTCTCCCGGACGAATCAGGGGAACATGCACACTGACGTAATCAGCTTGCGACAGGGCCTCTTCCAAAGCAACGTATTTGATTTCCGTCTTATTTTTCTGCAATCCGCGCTCATGGCGAAAATTCATGAGCTCCTGGATTTTTTTCACGAACTGCTCATCGTGGTAATCCGGGTCGTAGCACACGATATTCATATCGAAGCCGGTGCACTTTTTGATCATGGCCTGGCCGATGCGGCCGGTGCCGATAATCGCGATGGTCTTGCCGGTCACTTCGTCGCCCAGAAACGGCAAAAAGGGATGCCAGGCCCCCCAGCGGTTTTCGCGAACCAATAATTCACTGGGCCAGAGTTTGCGGGCGAGAGCTCCCATGATGAAAAACGCGAATTCGGCGGTGGCATCGGTAAGAACATCGGCGGTGTTGGTAAAAGGTACCTTGTAGCGGTTTGCATCGGCGCGGTTAATATTGTCAAAGCCAACGGCAAGCTGAGAGACAACTTTCAAATGACCGCGGCCTGCCTCGAAGACCTCGGCGTCAATTGGGTCACGCAGGGTTGTAATCAGTCCATCAATTCCCTGCTTAACTTTTTCGAGAATGAGTTTCTTGGGCGGAGCGTCCGGGCCGGGATAGACTTCAAGTTCATAACCGCGACGGCGAAGAACGTCGAGCGCTTCGTCTCCGATGTGGCAGGTAGCGAATATGCGAAATGGTTTAGCCATAAGTTAACTCGTTGCTCTCGGCTCCACCGCCTTTACCGCCCGCATGTCACGGGGGGTGGAGTACCAGCTCAGCAAGTCTATTTTTAGCGTAAGTCATTGAAATTAAAGCACATACAACACAATACAACACCACTTGCTCAGCTACTGTATTGAGTCGGTCATGATACATATCTCCTTTATCTCGCACTGTAAAAACCACACCGCCCCGACCTCTTATTCATGCAATCCAGCGCTTACGTCCCACTTATTGTTGAGCGCCAGACACACCTCAAGAGCCAATGATGAACGACAATTGCTCAAAAACCAAGAGTTTGATACCAGTTTGATATCAAAAAGCAGTTCTCGGTTCTCAGAAATGCTAAAACAGCTAAAGGTTTTTTCGGGCCCAGCTTTCAACACGCTCCAGGGCCTTCTGGATGTTCTCCACCGAGTTGGCCACGCTAAACCGCAAATAGCCTTCGCCAAAACTGCCAAAGGCAGTACCGGAGAGACACGCTACGCCGACCTGCTCCAGCAACGCATCTGCCAGCTTTCCCGAAGACCAGCCAGTCCTGGTGATATTGGGGAAGGTATAAAACGCGCCTTTGGGCGAACGGCAGGAAAACCCGGGAATACGGTTAACGCCCTCAACAAAGACATCACGGCGGCGTTTGAACTCAGCGCACATCTCGTCTACAGAACTTTGGTCGCCGTGAAGAGCTTCTACACCTGCGATCTGGGTGAAGCTGGCGGTGCAGGAGTTAGAGTTGGTCATCAGGCGCGCAACGTGAGTGGCTAGGTCTGCCCGCATGATGCCGTAACCCATGCGCCATCCGGTCATAGCGTAGCTTTTGGAAAAGCCGTCCAGAAGGATAGTCCGCTCTTTCCAGCCGTCCATTGACGCAATCGAAAAATGCTTCCCTTCGAACAGCAGACGGCTGTAAATTTCATCGCTCAAAACCATGATGTCACGGTCACCGATGGCAGAGGCGATCTGGCGAACGTCGCGTTCAGTGAGCACCCCGCCGGTTGGGTTTTGGGGTGAGTTCAGGATGATCAGCCGGGTCTTATCGGTAACGAGGTCGGTTAATTCATTGGGATCAAGGGCAAAATCCATTTCTTCGCGAAGGCGGATGGGCACGGCTTTGGCCCCCAGGAAATGAATGAGGGACTCATAAATAGGAAAGCCCGGATTGGGATATATGACTTCATCTCCTTCTTCAATTAATGCCAGCATCGAGAAGAAAATAATGGGTTTGCCACCAGGAACAACAACAACCTCTGCAGGATCAATCTTGATTCCGCGGCGGCCGCCGGCATCTTCCGCAATGGCCTGGCGCAATTGGGGAAGACCTGCGGAGGGGCCGTAATGTGTCCATTTATTATTCAGAGCCTGGACCGCCGCGCCGATGATATTCGCTGGGGTATCAAAGTCGGGCTCGCCGATCTCGAGATGGATAATGTCTTTGCCTTGTGCCTCCAGGGCTCTTGCCTTGACCAGGACATCAAAGGCGGTTTCGGTTCCCAGGCGTGACATCCGCCGGGCCAGGCGCAACTCATGCTGTATGGCTTTGCTCATGACAGAAAAGGGGGTTGGTTGTCCCTATTTTTTGACTTTCCGCAGGATCGTGCTCAAAGAACAGCATACCGCAGCCACCACCAGTAGAACAAAAAGTAAAATCTCTTGTAATATTTTAGATGCTTGGCTCTTTATCTAATCACCGGAGTTGCAGGATTTATCGGCTCTTCGCTGGCGCATGCTTTGGTCCAGCGCGGCGAACAGGTGCGCGGCATTGATAATTTTTCCACTGGAAAACGCGCCAACCTCAACGGGATCGAAGGCCGAATTGATGTGCACGAGTTGGACTTGAGAGAACCTTCACCTGCACTCAAAGCTGCCTGCAGCGGAGTAGATTACATTCTTCATCAAGCCGCTCTGCCTTCTGTGCCACGCTCGGTGCTTGATCCTATCAGCAGCAACCAATCGAACATTGACGGTACGTTGCATCTGTTGGTGGCTGCCCGCGAGGCAGCGCAAAGCGACGGAAGATTGAAGCGCATTGTTTATGCCGCCTCTTCCTCTGCCTATGGTGATACGCCCACACTGCCCAAACATGAAGCCATGCTGCCCTTGCCGATCTCGCCTTATGCGGTCACGAAGCTGACAGGCGAGCTTTATATGCAGAGCTTCCACCGCGTTTACGGATTGCCCACGGTCTCATTGCGCTACTTCAATGTGTTTGGACCCCGCCAGGACCCGACTTCGCAATATTCTGGAGTCATGGCCAAGTTCATTACTGCGATGCTTCGCGGCGAGCAGCCAACGATTCACGGCGATGGCAAGCAAAGCCGCGATTTCACTTCCATAGCTGATGTGGTTTCCGCCAATCTGCTGGCGTGTGCCGCCCCTGCCGAACAGGTGGCAGGCAGAGTTTTCAACATCGCCTGCGGCCAGCGCACTACATTGAACCAGACCTTTCAAACTCTGAAGAACATCATTGGTTTCACTGGAGATGTCATATACGGCCCTGAACGCACCGGTGATATCAAGCATTCGCTGGCGGATATCTCGCTTGCACAAAAACTGTTAGGGTACCAACCACGGGTTTCTTTTGAAGAAGGGCTTCGGCGCACGGTAGATTGGTACCGGCAGTAGAAAGAGGCCGACAGCCTGGAGAAAGTTTCTGCCCGATAACTCAAGTCACGCGTTATTCAGAGACTGTAGATTGCTCGTTCTTCTCTGTCCGCAACACTAAATCCACCGAATAGGGCGTACGGCGAGGCGGATCATAATAGTGACGGACTTGAAGTTCAGCCAACAGTCCCAGCGCCAGCAGTTGAACACCTGCCAGAATCAGTACCGCGGAAAAGACCAGCAAGGGCCCATGCTGTTGCATGTCAGCGGTGCTATGGAAGAATTTATCCACCGCAAGGTAAATTGCCACGGCTGCCCCGGTCAGAATGCCCAGCATGCCCATGGTGCCGAAGAAATGCAGCGGGCGGGAAAGATAGCGCAGCAAGAATCTGATGGTCAGCAGGTCGAAGAAGACGCGGAATGTGCGAGAGATTCCGTAGTGCGAGACTCCACGTTCACGGTTCACGTTCTTGATAGGAATTTCGCAGATGGTGGCGCCGTGCCACGAAGCCAGTGCTGGAATGAAGCGGTGTAGCTCGCCGTACAAGGTGACGCGATCAATCAGATCACGCCGGTAAGCTTTGAAGGTAGTACCAAAATCATGGATATCAACCCCGCTGAGCTTGGCCATCAGCCAATTGGCACAGCGGGAAGGAATGCGGCGCAGCCAGAAGTTATCCACGCGGGTTTTGCGCCATCCGCTTACGATGTCGTACCCTTCGGCCAGCTTCTCAAGAAACAGAGGAATGTCGGCGGGATCGTGCTGCAGATCGCCATCCATGGCAATCACGTACTCTCCGGTTGCATGATCGAAGCCGGCGGCCAGCGCGGAGGTCTGCCCGAAGTTGCGGCGCAGCTTCACCACCACCACGCGGCTATCCACAGAAGCGATATCCTGCAGTGCCCTGAAGGTGCGGTCGCGGCTGCCGTCATCCACGAAGACCATTTCAAAGTCTTCGCCGGTGGTTTCCATGACGGCCTTCAGCCGGTCATAGAGTTCGGTGCAGTTCTCTTCTTCGTTGTGAAACGGTACGACAATTGAATATTTAATCACGACCTTTGATTATACCTTGCGCCTGTTTTTCCTCTCCCCTGAATTTCTGGATTTAAAGAATAAGGTACGCTGATTGTTAACAATACTTTGCTGTATAAAGTACTTGACATTTTCGTCAATGCGCGGCATGATGCCATTATCGTATGGCCAGACTGAACAACGATTTGGATGAGAACCTGATTCACAGCGGCAACCCGCAAGACAGCCTGCTGTATATCCGCCGCACGTTGGATGCGGCTGGGCGACTCAGCACGGTCTCTGGCAGCGGGATCTTTTTTGTAGGCGTACTGGCGCTGGCCGCGGTGCTTGTAAATGTCCGAATCACTGGAACCCCCTGGGGAGCCGGCGCGCAACCCTACCACAGCTATGCATTGGTGGTTTGGGCGGCCCTGCTGGTGCTCTCTGCCGCAATCGCTGCCTTCAGCATGGCCAGCAAATCGCGACACACCGGCCTTGTTTTCTGGTCGCCGGTCCTGCGCAAAGCCCTCTGGCCGTTTTCAGCCCCTATGGCACTGGGGGCAATCTTGAGTGCCGCTGTTATTCGCGCCCAGAATCCCGAATTCTTACCTGTGATCTGGCTGGGATGTTACGGCGCCGCCCTTACGGCTGCGGGTGTGATGTCGGTCTCTCCCGTCCGGTGGATGGGTATTTCATTTCTTGTGCTGGCGTTATCCGCGGTTTTTCTGCCGGCCTCGGCAGGCCTGGCACTGCTGGCAGCAGGTTTTGGCATGCTGCACATCATCTTTGGCGCTTATATTCATTGGAGGCACGATGGCTAAACACCGACGCTCTTCCCCGCCGGCTCCATCCGATCTGGACCAGCTTATTCACGAGCGCCTCCGCCTGGGAATTGTGTGCACTCTGGCCATGCATGACTCGCTGACCTTCACCGAGCTGCGTGACCTGCTGCAGACCACCGACGGCAACCTCAGCGTGCAAGCGCGCCGGTTGGAAGAGGCGGGATATATCACCTGCGTCAAGCGCTTTGAGGGCCGCAAACCCAAGACCACCTATAAGCTCACGGCACGCGGTCGCGCGGCGCTCGAAGACTATCTGGAAGTCTTGTCAGAGATGCTGCCGCATTCTTCGCAGCACAGCAAATCTGCGGCAAACGCGCGGCTTTCCCTGCGTACTTTAACGGCTGAAAGTTAGACTGCAATTGCAATGCGATAAAACGGCGCGGTAGTTTGGCTATCATACTTTACCGTGTAAAGTACTTCTGAGAAAACTTATGATAATACGACGCATACTGGCTTTGATCTTAATCTTCGTCTGCGCCACGATTGCATGGATGATTTTGGGCGCCACAATTTTTTACCGCACCGATGATGTGGATAAGCGGCTGCAAGAGCAGGTAGCCTCCACCTGGGGCAGTCCTCAGGAGCAGACGCCGCCAACGGCCGTATACACAGTCCTGACGACGAAAAAGGTACAAAACACATTGCCCGATGGCAAAATCGCGGAGCATACCGAGACCGTGCCCTCAGAGATCTCCCTTCCCCTCAATGGCACCGACGCTGACGTCAACCTAAATCTTGAATATCGCCAGAAAGGGCTGCTCTGGTACAGCCTCTACAAGGTCACCTTTGGCGGAACGTTTGACTTTCACAACCCCAGCAGCCAGACAGAAACTGTACTCTTCCGCGTCAAATTTCCCGCGCAACAGGCCATCTATGACGATTTTGTGATGTCCATCAATGACGTCCCCGCGTCTGTAACCAACGAGGAAGGCGTAGCCACGGCAACCGCTTCCGTCCCTGCTGGGAGCGATGCCCGCCTGCGTGTGAGTTATCGCTCGCAGGGCCTGACGAGCTGGTACTACAGCTTTGGCGGCAGTGTGGCGCAGGTGCGAAAATTTCGCCTGCACATGACCACCGACTTCAAAGAGATAGATTTCCCGGAGAACACGCTTTCCCCCACCGAGAAGCAGGCAACGGACAAAGGCTGGAACCTGACCTGGGCCTACAACAACCTGGTTTCCGGATTCAACATCGGCATGCCCATGCCGCAAAAGCTGCAGCCCGGACCGCTGGCCGGACAAATCAGCTTGTTTGCTCCCGTGTCGCTGTTCTTCTTCTTTTTTCTGATGTTCATCATTACCACAATGCGCGGGATTGACCTGCATCCCATGAATTATTTCTTCCTCGCAGGCGCTTTCTTTGCCTTTCATCTGCTGCTGGCCTACACGGCAGACCTGATTTCATTGCACCTGGCGTTCATTATCTGTTCGCTGGTCTCCATGTTTCTGGTCATCAGCTATCTGCGGCTGGCAGTTGGAATTCGTTTTGCCGCGGTGGAAGCCGGACTGGCGCAGTTTGTCTATCTCATCCTGTTTTCCTATGCCTTCTTCTTCAAGGGACTTACAGGATTGACCATCACCATCGGCGCTATCGTGACGCTCTTTGTTGTGATGCAGATGACGGGAAGAATTCGCTGGTCGGAGAAGTTTGCGGAGCAGAAGCCGGTGGCGAGAACGCTTTAGCCCTTGTAAACCAGATCCACCACGGTGCAATCGTCTTCAAAGGCCGACTCCGCACAGAACTGGATGACGCTTTGCAAAAGATTTTCCACCGGAGAATGCGAAGTAGCGGCGGCCTGCAGGCGTTCATCGCCGTAGAATTCGCCCTTAGCATTCTGCGCTTCGGTGATGCCATCGCTGAAGAGCACAATGCGGTCGCCGGGTTGAAGCTTCAACGTAGCGCTGGCATAGACCGCATCGGGCATCAGACCAACCGGCACCGAAGCATCTTCCAGCCGCGAAGCGCCATTGCTTCTTACCAGGATCGGCGCGACGTGCCCGCAGTTCATGTATTCCAAACTGCCCTCGCGGGTAAGGCGGGTCAGGATCACGGTTGCGAACTTGCCATCCAGGTTTTTCTGGCACAAGTAGCTGTTGGTCGCCTTCATAATTTCGGGAAGCGTGACGTTATTGGTGAGCTGGGAGTAGATCATGCCCTGCAAGATCGAGGCCAGCAAGGCGGCGGAAATTCCCTTTCCGCAAACATCCGCCACGATCACCGCCAGGCCGTCGCGGGTCATAACCACATCAAAAAAGTCTCCGCCGATCTCTTTGCAGGGAATGCTGCGCGCGCGCACCGTAGCAAAACCCAGTTCAGGAATGTTGACGGCCATCAGGCGCTGCTGGATGGAAGACGCAATGTTCAGCTCCTGCTGCACCTTACGCGTCTCTTCTTCCGCCTGCACCAGCTTGGCGTTTTCCAATAATGAAGCCGCTTCCGTAGCGATGGCGCGCAGAACATCGCCGTTCGTAGCGGAGAAATCGGTACCGATCGTGCGGCTGTCGAGATAAAGCACTCCCGCACACTCTTCGGGTACGTTGGCCTGAGAAGCTTTCTTTTCACGAAGCTTGGATTTGCGCAACGGAATGCAGATGATGGTACGCAGCTCGTTGGCCACAATGCTGCTGCGCTGCGTCAACTGGCTGGATTTGAGCGCATCCTGCACCAGAAATTCGGAGGTCGTGTTTGCCGCCTCTTCCAGCAATGAACGCGAGATGGTACCGTCGTCCGTTAAGGGAACGCCCTGCGCATTCTGCCCTACCGCCAGCTTGAGCTGGCCTTCTTCATCCAATAGAAATACGTATCCACGCTCGGCGCGCGTCAGCTTGAGCGTGGTGTCAATCAAGGTTAAAAGCACGTCTTTCAATACGCCGGCGGTATTGAGCTTGCGGGCGGCTTCCAGGAAGAACGTCAACATCTCCAGGTCGGATTTCGGGGCGTGTCCGGGAAGCGCCGTCACCTGGTTGAGGAATTCGCGGGTGGTAGACGTGGGTTTATCGGGGCTGAAGATCAGGAAGCCGGCAGCAGGCACTCCGAACTCCAGACGGTCGTTCGGTTCCAGACGCCTGCGCTGAATGCGCTCCCCATTGATGTAAGTCCCATGCTTGCTGTCGTGGTCTATGAGGTAGTAGTCATTCAGCTCCTGCACGATGGTGGCGTGATCGCGCGAGACGTGGGGGTTCTTCAACACAATATGGTTGTTCGCCCTTCTGCCGATGGAGAGGGGCGTGCCCTCAATGGGAACGGTCTGCTGTTTGCCATCCCTGATCAACAGCAGATAGGGCCGTGCACCCGCAGACGATGTAGGTTGTGAAACAGCGCCACTGGAGGACATCTTGCTTATTCTCTGGAAAAAGGCCTTTGGCCAGAGCTTATCACAACCGCCTGCAGGATTTTGTTGCTTTATTCTTTTTTGGGCCTAGTAGATGCCAATAAGGGTAACTAGCGGAGATAAGAACGCAGTTCGGGCAGATGAATAATTTTTAATCATTGCTTCGTATGATCTGTATTGCGATGACTAATCCGCGCCTGGACGTTCTTTCTGGCGGCATTTGGAACACACCCCGCCAAATTCCAGCCGGCCGGTCTTGATGCCGAAATCGCACTCCTGTTCCACCTGCTCGCAGAGTTTTGTGAAAAGTGGGGTCTGAAATTCCTGGATTTCCCCGCAACGAAAGCAGGCCAGATGAATATGGCTGCGCAGGCGCGTAACCTCGTAGTAATGCTTCTCTCCCTCGATGTGCATCAGGTCAAGCTCATCCACCAGGCCAAAGCGCTTGAGTAACGTAAGCGTACGGTAAATCGTCGCCAGGTTAATGCGTGGGTCTTTGCGCACGGCCAGCTTCCACAACGATTCCGCGTCGAGATGGCGTGAGGATGCCTGGATCAACTCCAGCACAATCTCGCGCTGGTGCGTCATACGCACGCCCCGGTCGGTCAACTCATCGCGCAGGTTCTTCCTGGGAGCCAGTTGTTCCATGGCAAGCACCTAAAAATACAATTTTGACTGCAACGCTTTGGGGTTAGCTTACGCGTGCACTGCCGACAGCTCTTTCACAATACTGGTGAGGAACGCCTTGGCGTCGCCGAAGAGCATTAGCGTCTTATCCAGGTAATAGAGCTCGTTATCAATACCGGCGAAGCCTGGGTTCATGCTGCGCTTGATGACCATCACGGTGCGCGCCTGATCGGTATTGAGAATCGGCATTCCGTAAATGGGACTGCCCTTGTCGTGGCGCGCGGCGGGGTTGGTGACATCGTTGGCGCCGATTACCAAAGCGACGTCTGCCTGTGGGAACTCTCCGTTAATGTCATCCATTTCGAACAGCTTCTCGTAAGGAATGTCGGCCTCGGCCAAGAGAACATTCATGTGGCCGGGCATGCGTCCGGCGACCGGATGGATGGCAAAGCGCACGTCCACGCCCCGCTTAGTGAGTAAATCGTATAGTTCGCGCAGCTTGTGCTGCGCCTGCGCCACCGCCAATCCATATCCGGGAACTACAATCACCAACTGGGAAGAATTGAGCATCTCCGCAGCTTCCTCCGGACTAGCCGAGCGCACCGGCTTCTGCTCGACCTTGGCGGCGGAAACCTGCAGTTGCCCGAAGGCGCCGAACAACACATTCGTAAACGACCGGTTCATGGCCTTGCACATGATGACCGACAGAATGAAACCGGAGGCGCCATCGAGAGCGCCGGCCACGACCAGCACCTTGCTGTTGAGCACGAGGCCCAGCAGGGCAGCCGAGAAGCCCGCGTACGAGTTCAAAAGCGAAATGACCGTGGGCATGTCGGCACCGCCAATGGGAGTGACCAGCATGACCCCGAAGACCAGAGCAACGACCACCATGGCGTTAAAGACGTGCGTGTATTCCGGATGGATTACGAGAATCAGCATCAGGATAATCGCCGTGCCGAGCACAGAGAGGCTGACGAAGTTCTGTCCTTTATATGTAATGGGGCGCTGCGGCAGAATTTCCTGCAATTTGCCTGCGGCGATCAAGCTGCCGGTGACTGTGAGCGAACCGATGATGACTTCCAGGCCGATCTCCACCATCTGAAACCGGCTGAGGTTGTGAGCACCGATACCCACGTAATACTCAGCGATGCCAATAATCGCGGCGGACAAGGCGCCGAAGGCGTGGCTTAAGGCTGTCCGTTGCGGCACAGCGGTGGTTTTCACCATGCCGAGAGGCACACCAACAGCCGCGCCGATGATCAAAGCGATGATGATCCATTTGTAGTGGGAGACTTGGGGATCGAAGAGCGTGGCTACGACAGCCAGGCCGGAGGCAATCTCGCCAATGAGAACGCCGCGCATGGCGGAGGCAGGGGAACTCAGCCATTTGAGCGCGAGAATAAACCCCACGACCGCGACGATGTAGGTGATATCAATGAGCTGCTGCGTCGCCACAGGATTCATTGCTTCTTCGCCTTTCCGGTCTTGAACATGTGCAGCATGCGGTCGGTGATAATGAACCCGCCGACCATGTTGCTGAAGGAAGCCGCTATAGCAATCAATCCAAGCGTGGTCGAGAGACTGGTTTCATGCCGGCCGGCAATGATGATGGCGGCAACCACAACGATAGCGTCGAGCGCATTGGTCAGCGACATCAGCGGAGTATGCAGGAGCGGAGACACCCGCTTGATCAGCTCAAAGCCGAGAAACCCTGACAAGATGAAAACAATGATTAACGATAGATCAAGATGTTCCACCGGATGACTCCTCCTATGACGATTGTTTTGCCTGTCCCAGCAACTCGCGCACGCGTGGATTGACCACTTCCCCACCGTGCGTCACCAGCGTCTCGCGTGTGATCTCATCCTGCTGGTCAATGTTCACGGCGCCGTCTTTAATAAGGTGGCGCAGGAATGTGGCGACGTTGCGGGCATACATCTGACTGGCATGAAACGGTATGGAAGAAGGAACATTGAGCGGACCCATGATGCTCACTCCACCTTCGACGATGGTGCGGCCGGGCTGCGTAAGCTCGCAATTCCCGCCACGCTCCGCAGCCAGGTCCACGATGACCGACCCCGGGGTCATGCCGGCCACCATGTCGCGCGTAATGAGAATCGGCGCCTTCTTGCCGGGAACCGCGGCGGTGGAGATGACCACATCCTGCTGACGCACGACCTCGGTAAGAAGCTCGCGCTGCTTGCGATAGAACTCTTCGCCCAGCTCCTTGGCGTAACCGCCTTTGTCTTCTGCCTGGGCGGCATCCAGTTCGACGGCGACAAACTTCGCCCCTAAGCTTTCAATCTGCTCCCGCACAGCGCTACGCACATCGTAGGCATGTACGACTGCTCCCAGCCGCCGGGCCGTAGCAATGGCCTGCAATCCGGCGACCCCTGCGCCGAGCACAAAAGCGCGCGCCGAAGTGATAGTGCCGGCAGCGGTCATCAGCATGGGAAACATGCGCGGGAGAGCATCAGCGGCCATGATGACTGCCTTATAGCCGGCAATGGTAGCCATGGATGAAAGCACGTCCATGCTTTGCGCACGGGTGATGCGCGGGATAAGCTCCATGGCAAAGCTGGTAACGCCCCGCGTGGCCAGCTCGGCATATGCCGTTCCAGCGCTAAGCGGCTCTCCAAAGCCAATCAGCACCTGGCCAGAGCGCAATAGAGGCAGGTCAGCACGGCCGGCTTCAGGACTGGCTCCCGGAGTGCGTACTTGCAAGACCACGGCGGCGGAAGCGAACACCTCGGCGCGGTCCTTGGCTATACGTGCGCCCTTCTGTTGGTACTCCGAATCGGGAAAACCGGCAGGAACGCCGGCGCCTGGCTGAATGAGGAATTCGACACTGCTCTTGGCCAGAGTTTCCATGGCGCGTGGTGTCATTGCCACCCGACGCTCACCCGGAAAAGTCTCGGCAGGCACACCAATCGTTAGCGCCACCGGAAGTGTTCCTCCTTTACTTGCAGCAAACTATTCATCATACCTGAGTCGTACACCGCCGACGTGACACGAATCACAAAGTATAAAGGGAGGTCTCATTACCCCGCTGTTAAATTTTATCGGAATGGATTGTACCAGAAGGCCTATTGTATAAAGCCTGCCGCCGGGAACATGCTTGGGAAAGCGGGCATAAAAAGAATCCAGGGTTCGTGCGAGGCATAGACTCGAACCCTGGATTCCCGAAAAGCGGTTTAAATATCGAAATACAGGGCAAACTCCCACGGGTGAGGACGCAACCGCACCGGATCAAGCTCTTTCTTGCGCTTGTACTCGATCCAGGTTTCGATCAGGTCTTTGGTAAATACACCACCTTCGAGCAGGAATTCGTGGTCTGCTTCCAGGGCATCCAGCACCTCGCCCAGAGATCCCGGTACAGCCTTGACTTTGGCCTTCTCAGCTGGCTCAAGTTCGTACAGGTCTTTGTCAATGGGCGTCGGCGGCACGATCTTTTTCTTGATGCCGTCCAATCCAGCCATGAGCAAAGCGGACAGTGCCAGATACGGATTCGCTGAAGGATCGGGCGAGCGGAACTCAAGACGCTTTGCCTTCTCACTCTTCGAGTACACCGGAATGCGGACGCAGGCGCTGCGGTTGCGCTGCGAGTACATCAGGTTGATAGGAGCCTCGTAGCCGGGCACCAGGCGACGATACGAGTTCGTCGTCGGTGCGCAGAAGGCCAACAACGCCGGGGCATGCGCTAACAGGCCGCCGATGTAGTGGATGGCCATCTCGCTCAAGTCTGCGTAGCCTCCTTTGCCGTAGAACAGGTTCTTGCCCGCCTTCCACAAGCTCTGGTGGACGTGCATGCCGGAACCGTTGTCCTGGAACAGTGGCTTGGGCATGAAGGTAACGGTCTTACCATGCTTGTGAGCAACGTTCTTGGCGACGTACTTATACTTCAGCACGTTGTCCGCCATCTTGGTCAAGGTATCGAACTTCATGTCAATTTCTGTCTGGCCTGCGGTGCCGACTTCATGGTGGTGCACTTCAACCGTAATGCCGATTTTCTCCATGGTCAGCATCATGTCGGAACGGACGTCCTGCAATTTGTCCATAGGCGGAACCGGGAAGTAGCCTTCCTTGTAGCGCACCTTGTATCCCAGATTTTTGCCGTCCGCGCCTTCCTTGCCGCTGTTCCAGAATCCTTCTTCGGAATCAATGTGGTAGTAACCGAAGTTGTAAGACTGGTCGAAGCGCACGCTGTCGAGAATGTAGAACTCCGCTTCGGGCCCGAAATAGCATGTATCGGCAAGGCCGATGGCCTTGAGATGTGCTTCGGCTTTCAGCGCAACGTGGCGAGGATCACGGGTATAAGGTTTATTGTGGATTGGTTCGGCGACGTTACAGATGATGCTCAGCGTCGGCGCGGCCGTGAATGGATCTATGAAGATTGTGTCCGGGTCCGGGTACAGGAGCATGTCGCTTTCATGGATCTCCTGGAAACCACGAATGCTGGATCCGTCAAAGCCAACGCCATCCGTAAAGGCGCTTTCGTCAAACTCTTTTGCTGAGACTGAGAAGTGCTGCCAGAGACCGGGAAGATCTATAAACTTCAGGTCAATGACCTGGATACCTTTGTCTTTAATGAATTTTATGACCTCACTAGGTGTCATTCCATTCGCCCCCGTATCAATAGTTTTGAATTTTGGAATTCAGACGCTTGCGCGCCGGGATAAGACTATTATTTCAAGACTTCGAAATCAAATGCTGCGCATCAGCCCGGCAAGAGATATTTGCCGGGCTGATACGTCACATTACTATTTCAAATCCTTGAAATCCCATGTGTAAATCAGGCCGCCAACCACCTGGCTCTGGTGCTTTTCTGGTGTAAAGCTCTCAGCAAACACAGCGTTGTTGGAGAGATCGTAACGATACTCCCACCGCGTAATCAGGTTGCCGGCGATCTTGCGTTCCAGAGTTGCTGTGAATTCATGGTAGTGTCCCGCCACCCCGGTGGTGAAACCGGCATGATCGTCATAGTACTCGTAACGGCCGGCAACTGCCCATTTCGGGTCCAATTGATATTTGAGGTAGCCTGCTACACCTGCCCACCAGCTCTCCTTCACCGCCGTCAACGGATGGTCGTCACCAAAATCGCCGTTGAACATCAACGACAATTTGCTGGTTGGATTGAAGGTGACAACCGTATCGCTCAGCTGACGCCAGTGGCTGTTGGCGCTGTGACTGATGCCGGGCTGCTCGGGTCCGGCAAAATAATTCTCTATGAAACCCCACTGCTTGGTTGGGTTCACTGCCAAGCTCAGGCCCCAAGTCTTGCCAGTGTTGTTTTCAACAATATTGTTCCACCCGTTCACTGCGTACCCGGTCAAATTGACCTTGTCGTTGAAGGTGTATTTGGCGCGAGCACCATAGTGATAGAAGGGGATGGCGTAGGTAAACAGGATGCTGTGAGTATAGTTCCAGTTCGTCATGGTCTCGATGACCTCGGCGCCGGCCGGCGTCACGAACTTTCCGAAATCAATTTGCAGCCCCTTGCCAATCGGGGCGTTGTAAGACAGATAGCCTTCCTTCAGGTATTGCGAGAATGCCAAAGTTCCGGGTTCAGTGGTATTGACTACGTTCATGGCATTGCCAAAACCGAAGGTCAAATTGAACCCAAGGCGGTTATCGGCATCGGGCGCTTTGGTGATGGCCAGTTCGGCCAAGTTGAACCCAAACTGTCTGTCAGGACTTGTGAAGGCTCTAAAGCCGGAAACCAGGGGTGCCGGGGCTCCAGAGAAACCTGTGGTTGCTAAAGGGAAAGTGGTCGGGTTGCCGAAGGTTGTGTTGGGTGCGTTGACGGTTGGATGACCGAAGGTATAAGCGTAATAGCCATCAAAAAATCCGGTCACGCTGATTGCACCCAGCGCGGTTGCCATCGCTGAAGGCGGCGGCGTTGCCGGGGCTGCAGCCGCAGCAGCGGCTGGGGTCCCAGTTTGTGGTGCAGCAGCATCCTGTACCAATGCGGCTGAGGTCAGTGGCTGCGGCGTGGCGCTTAGTTGCTGGCGAAGCTGAATCACCTCACTCTTCAAACGCTCAATTTCGCTCACCTCGTTCCTTAAGCGTTCAATCTCACTCTGCATGTCGTCCACCCGCTCTGAAACCTCGGCGGTCGTGGGGCTGGCGGCAGGTGCTGCCGGTGCGGCAGCAGGGGTAGCACTTGCGGGGGCGGCGGCTGGCTCACCGCTCCCTCCCGCGCCAAACGCCAGAAGCGTACAGCACGACAGAAGAAAGCACAGTGCCATAACCATCAAAACCGTCCTCTTTTGAGTCCTCATTGAATGACTCTCCCTTCTTAATTTTTATTTAAATTTGAGTTCTTGTTGACCCTTTCCCCGTTTCCCTCGAGGTCAGGCACTCCCCCTGCTTGCTGAGGAGTGCTGACCTCAAAGATTGACCAGGGTCTTGTCAAAATAGTGGAGCTACAAAATTTCGTCAAAGAGATAATTTTTCTGGGCCGCATAAGTTATTCATATAGGGAAAATCCCGATACAGGAATTCACCCTGAAATCACCGAATTCTTCAAAAGGATCATCCAACGGTAAGGCTCAAGGCCTAAGCCATGCATAAACAATTCGTGAACAAGTTATAAAGGGCAGGAAGGATATGGGCACAATGAAGAGGGGTTATACGTGCCGCGCGACGTAAAACATCAGTGCGAAAATGACGATGGGGATCAGCGCCAGCATGATGTAAAACAGGATTCTTTTCAGCCAGGGCGAGCGCCGCTGCTTCCAGTCACGCAATTCGGGGCGCTCGGCGACTCCTACCTGGTCTTGATGCTCGAGGTCCCAGGCAAATTCATGGGCGCTGACGTAACGCTTCTTGGGATCGCGCTCCAGGGCGCGATAAATAATTTCCTGCAATTGCGGAGAGATTTCTGGGTTGACCTCACGCGGCGGCACAGGATTGTTCAGTAGCCGGTCATTCATGATGGCAAACGGATTAGGCCCCTGAAACGGCACCCTGCCTGTCAGCATTTCGTAGAGCATGACGCCCAAGGCGTATAAATCGCTGCGCGCATCGCCGCGCTTGCCTTTCACCTGTTCGGGGGAGATGTAGTCGGGTGTTCCCATCGTTGCCGAGAGCTTGGCAAAGGTCAGCCGCCGCGCGCCGGCGTTGGCGGCAATGCCGAAGTCAATAAGTTTGATGTTATCGTTGGCGTCAATCATGACGTTTTCCGGCTTCAGATCGCGGTGCACCACGCCATTGCGATGGATATAGTCCAGTGCACGCGCAATTCCCAGCGTGATCTTGACTGCCCGCTCGGGTGGAAGCTTCTTTTGCTCATTGAGGAGCTGGCGCAGCAACCTTCCCTCCACCCACTCCATGACCATGTAGATCTGGCTGCGGTCATCATCGGCGATCACTTTCATTACACCTGGATGGTCGAGTTTTGTGCCGATATCCTGTTCGCGGTGAAAACGTTCGTAGAACACCGGGTCGCTTTCCATTTCGGGATGTGGAATTTTGATCGCAACCGGCTTACCCGTGCGCAGGTCCGTACCACGAAAGATGGAGGCCATGCCGCTGCGCGCAACGACATTTTCAATGCGATAGTGGTCGAGTTGGTCGCCAGTATGAAGTGAAATCATTAAAGTCTTGTTATGCCGGAACATCCATCAATCAAGCATACGATCTCCATAAGAACTATTTAGTCTCAAAATGGAATCTTGATGAGGGATGCAGTGGAGTCATCGCAGCGCAAATCCGCGGTTGTACACTCCCTTTAGAGCAGTTTGTAGGGCCGCCCGCGGTACATGCCTATGCGCTCGACGCTGCGAACGCGGATGAGCTGCACGCTGATATTATCGCTGCCATCCTTCTGGTTGGCAACTTCCACCAGCTTTTTCGCTGCGCTCTGCAAGTCGTCGGTGTGGCTGATGATGTGCGCCATCTCGGAGGGCGTCACTGCGCCGTGCAGTCCGTCTGAGCAAAGCACCAGAACATCCCCGGCCAGGACCTGGTGCTCGCTGGTCTCGGGGTTGACGAACAGGTCGTTTCCCAGTGAGCGGCTGAGTACGTGGCGGGTACGCACAGTGGCTGCTTCCCGTGCGGAAAGCAGCCCCATACTGAACTGCTCGTTGGCCACGGTATGATCTCGGGTAAGCGCGTTGGCCCCGCCGCGCCGTATGAGATAACAACGCGAATCGCCCACGTGGGCCACCACCGCGCGATCAAAACGCAGGGCGCAGGCCACCAGCGTGGTGGCGATGGTCACAATATTTTTCCCAGGCTCCATTGCGGCCTCCTGCACATGCGTATTGGCCGCCTGCACCAAGCGCGGCAATAGTGACGTGTGCAGCTCGCCAGGATCGGCATCGAGAAATCCCGCCAGCAGGCTTTCTACGGCCGTACGCGAGGCCACCTCGCCCCGGTCCTGCCCGCCTACTCCATCAGCCAGCGCAAACAGCCAGCCACGGCTACGCGCCAGCTCTGGCGTCTCAGGCACAACGTGGCCAATATAATCCTCGTTGTGCTCGCGTCTGCGTCCGGTATCGGAAAGTTGAGAGAATTCCACTTGCAGCATAGAACTTTGCGGTGAACGGCCCCGACGGGCGAAAACTCCCGTGGGGCCGCCAGGATACGATCCTCGATGACCAGCGTACATTATGCCTCATACCCCGTAAAAACGGGCGGACATGAGTCCGCCCGTGGTTCTATGGTTTTTATTTTCAGGCGAGCTTAATCATGCCGTACCGGCATTGGCACGTTCTCGCACCAGTGTCGTCCGCCCTGAGGCCTTGCTGGAGCGGACAAAGTAAATCCACCCATAGACGGCCCAGATCAACGCGATAGCCAATGCTGTAAACGGCTCCAGTTTCGTGCCATAGCCCATGAACGGCAAGACCAGATAAGCAGCCATGCAGAGCAAATTCGCCACCAATCCAAACACGGGGATAACGAAGTGGCGTATCGGCTTAAAGTTCGGATGCTTATGGTAAGCGACCAGGCAAATGACGCAGCTCAAACCGTAGAGCAAGAAGGTGCCGAAGTTTGAAGCCAGAGCCACCGCAATCAAAGAATTGGGCAGCTTCGCCATGGTGTCATGCGATGGATACCCAAAGCTCGACCAGAAGCCGTGTGGCAGAGCCTGAATGGTCGCGTCAGAAAGAGCAGAGGTATCGCCAAATGGCATGGCTACAACGACGCAGCCGATCACGGCAGAGATTGCAGCCAAGACCCAGATGGCGCGATGTGGCGTCAGGTTCTTGCCGTGCAACATGCCAAAGTGCTCGGGCACTTCATCGTCTTTGCCCATGGCGTAGGTGACTCGCGCCCCGGTATTGATGCACGAGAGGGTGGTGCCAATCAGAGCCAGGAAGACGGTGAACGCCTGAATGAGCATGAACGTTCGTCCGCGGCCTGGACCTAAAATGGCATCGCCCACCATGATCATCATGTCTCCGATGGGAGCGCCCGAGCCTTGGGCAGTTGCCATAGGATAGCCGCTGTTCAAGAAATAGTTGGCGGCAAAATACTCGAACAGGTAACAGAAGGCCCCCTGCACCAGTAATGACGTAATGACGGCGATGGGCACATCGCGTTTTGGATTCTTGGCTTCACCGCCCATAGCTGTTACCGATTCAAATCCCACCAGAATCAGAATAGCGACCGTAGCCTGTACAAAGACCCACCCCCACTTATGAGGAGCGATAACAGATTTGGCATCCGGATGGGCGACGAAATTACCGCTGCCATCATCCGAAGGATAGGTGACTTGATAGGGCACCGACTTGCCTTGAGCATCCAACAGAGGCTGCGGGATGCCGTTGGAATCACGGACAATGGTGTCCGTGGTTTGGCCGTTGGCGGTCGTCTTTTCTGTTTTGAACTGATAGCTGTAACTCGCGCCCGAGGTAGCATCCCACTGCAGGCCAGTGCTGCCAGGGGCGTGGTTCAAACGGTAGCCCAAAGCCATCACAGAGAACACGATCAGTGCAGAGATCTGAATGATGTTGATGGCAATGCTGACTCCTGTTGAACCGACCACGCCTCGATAGGCAATATAGGCGACAGCAAACGAAGCGATAATGGCGCACAGCCCCATAAACATCGGTCCGGGATTGGAGGCACTCATGAAGTTCGGCCACAGTGTGCCCACAATGTAACCGCAGAAAATTCCGATAACGCCGACCATCACTCCGGGATAAATCCAGTAATACAGATGCGAGGCCCAACCGACGATGAATTTCGAAAGCCGGGCAAAACGCCATGCCTTATCGTGGTTGAGAAAAGATTGTTCTGCGAAATAATACGAGCTGCCGGTGCCCGGATACAGCTTCGCCATTTCCGCATAGCATACGGCTGTGGCCAGACAAAGCAACAAGGCGACAAAAATGCCCAACCACATCGCTGGTGCGGTCGCGCCTTCTGCTGCCTGGGGTTGGAAAGTTAGCCAGAGAAAGGCTCCGGGGGCGATGAGTGCCATTGCATTCATCGTCAACCCGGTCAATCCCAGGGTTGGTTTCATTTCACTTGCGCTGGTTGCGCTGGTGTTCTCCTCCATGTACATTCTCCTTTGCAAAACAATCGTTGTTTTTTGCCGAACAAAGTCGTCGTTCGTGCCAAAGCGTGCTCCGAGAGTTCTGTATGATGCCGTGTGACCAACCGAAAGTAAAATGTAAATTTTCTATAAAGGGAATAAGTCTTTTATATAAGAGGTCTAGGTGAGGGTTCTAAGCGCGATAAAAAAAATCAATTGGACAAAAATCGTTTTTGCCAATAACCTTCCAAGCCGCAATCCACAAAAACTGCCGCTGGGCTGTTGAAGATCAACGTTTCCTCGTAGTTTGGGAGTGCCCATCCTGGGTTCCAGCGGCGATGTTGTATTATTAATTCCCAATTTATGATCAAGTTGGAAAAGATCACAGACACCATGCTCGATGTGGAGTTCATGGCATGAGGCTCGCAGGATTTTTGTTATTACTCACCGGATGGATTATCGTTCTGGCCGCGATTGTGCTCTTCCCTTCGGCCGCGCCACGCAGTTGGTTTGTGTCTGCGGGCGTAGCTGTAGAACTGCTGGGATTGACGCTCGTATTCCGCTCGCACCTGGAGCTGCGAAAGGAACGAGGATAATCGTATGCCCGCTCCTTCCCTCTCCGAAACTACGATGATCGTCTGTATTTTTTCTATTCTTCTCGTGCCCTTTGCCGGCGCGGGACTTGCACTCATTAACACCGGTTTAGGCCGTTCCCGCAGCGCGGCCCACGCGATGATGGCTGCTCTGTGCGTGATTGCCGTCGCAGCCGGCGTGTACTTTATATGTGGATTCGCCTGGCAGGGTTTTATCGGACGGCCTGCACATATCCTTATTATGGGCGGCAAGCCGTGGAACTGGATTGCAGCCGAACCCTTCTTTTTCCGTGGATTGCAATTTGATGGCTCGGCCGCTCCGCTCGCTGCATGGCTGCAAATACTGTGCGTTGGATTGGCGGCGCTGATCCCCTTAGGCAGCGGTGCAGACCGCTGGCGATTGGGCGCGATCTGCATCTCGACGGCCCTGCTGGCTGGCTTTGTCTATCCTTTATTTACCCATTGGGTTTGGGGTGGGGGCTGGCTGGCGCAACTCGGTGTCAACTATGGCCTGGGCCACGGTTTTGTGGATGTAGGAGGCGCCAGCTCCATTCAAGTGCTGGGCGGCCTGACCGCTTTAGCTATTGCCTGGATCTTAGGCCCCCGGCGCGGCAAATATTCTCTGGAAGGAATGCCCACCGCAGTGCCCGGTCATAACATAGTCTTCGTTCTGTTTGGCTGCCTGCTCGGCTTGTTGGGATGGATAGGTTTGAACTCAGCCGGAGCTATTTTATTTACCGGTGCAGAACCCAGCCGCGTAGTCCTGATTGGGATCAATACCACACTGGCTGCGGCCTCTGCCACTCTGACCGCAGCACTGATTACACGCGTGCGTTTCGGTAAACCCGACGCCTCACTCAGCGCCAATGGCTGGATTAGCGGATTGGTTGCCAGCAGTGCTGCCTGCGCTTTTATCTCTCCTGCGGCTGCGGTCATGATTGGTCTGATGGCAGGCGCCTTGGTTACCTTCACCGTTGAAATATTCGAATTGAGGTTGGCCGTGGATGATCCCGGCGGCGCGATTTCCGTACACGCCATCGGTGGCATATGGGGGATCCTCGCTGTTGGCATCTTCGCCCACTTCCCTGCCAACGTGTTGAATGCAGTCAGCGACCCATCACACCCTTCACCAAGCGGCGGTTCAGGCCAGTGGCTCGCACAACTTATAGGCGTCGCGACATTGCTTGGATTTGTGCTGCCGCTGGCCTACGGCCTGAACTGGCTGCTCAACCGGTTTTATCCGCAACGCGTGGCCATGGAAGGCGAACGGCAAGGAATGGATTTACACGAATTGGGCGCAGGTGCTTATCCCGAATTCATTACCCACACCGAAGAATTCATGCAGCGCTAGCTCGGTTTGAGTTACTATTTGCGCCGCTCGCGGCGCACGGTGGGAGCCCCGGCCTTTAGGCCGGGGTGAAGGTTCTTAAAACATTTGGGCTTTAGCCCCGGCATTCTGTAGACCCGCGACAGATTGTCCTCATTCAGGATCCGAACTCTCCCGCTCACTTGCCACAGGCGTTTGACCCGCGCTCTTCTCAATCAACTTCTGCACCGAGGGCACGATCATAAGCAACAGTTGAGCATTCGGCTTCTTTGCCTGTTCGACCAGCGCGAACTCTGTCTTCCAGGATTCCGGAGCGCGTTCGCCACGATCAAGATAATCCAGTGCTTGCAATCCCGCCGTGCTCAGCGCAGAAAGATTTTGGGAAACAGGTGCAACTTCCTTCAGCAAAAAAGATTTCTCCAGAAGCGGCTGCAGAGTTGCCTGGTTATCACGCCAGCGCGTAAGCATGGCACGAATTTGGGTTTTGGTTTCCGGGGTGTTGGATTTGCCCGAAACCAATGCATCCACCAGATTTGCAAACTGCCGCGCTGTGTCACTCTCTGGGCGGGCAGCGTCAATCAGGCGATTAAGCGGAGCAGCACTCGTCGGCTCAACCGTTGCGGTTTTTTCACGGCTGTAATTTTTGACAGGCTCAACCACGTCAGCGAGCAAGCGCAGCGCTGCGATGTCATCACTTCCGGCAAGACGACGCAGCATCGAGCTGTAACTGGAGTTATGCGTGAGACCGAGCCAGTCCAGGTTGCGGCTGAATTTATCCAAACGCTGATACATCGAGTTCACATCCTGCACATCGGCGGGTGACCACAGGCGTTCGGCAATCGCCCCGGTGCGCGGCCAGATGCGTGAGTCAATATTTTCCGCGGAAACATACTCCGACCACATGCATGCTTCCCCGCCAAGGATATGCTTCTTCTCTTCCGGGCTCAGGGCCGCGGCTGCATCCGCCATGGGATCAACGGCGTAGTGCCGTGAGGCCGGCCATATCAAATCAATGTAATAGCCATTGGAAAGAAGACCGCTGTAGCCTTGCCGAGCCGCTTCGGCGAGCGACTTCTGTCCGCGCCAGGATTGTATGACGATACTCTTGGGTAGATGTGGATTCAGGATCTCATCCCAGCCCATCATGATCTTCCCATGCCGGTTCACGATCGGTTGCACACGTTTATTGAAGTACGCCTGTAGCTCCTGATTATTTTTAAGTCCATGGACGTGCATGAACTCCTGGATTCTGGGGTTGGCATTCCACTGCTTTCCATTGACCTCGTCGCCCCCGATATGAAAATAAGCATCGGGGAAAAGCCCAGCCATCTCGCCGATGAATGCGTCGAGAAATTTATAGGTCTTCTCCTGCGTGGGGTCCATTGCCGGATTAAAGACGCCCCATCTGCGTTCGATCTCATAAGGACCGGGTGCGCTGGCGAGTTCCGGGTAACCAACAAACCAAGCGGTGCTGTGTCCGGGCATATCGAACTCGGGGACCACTCGAATGCCCCGGTCGTGCGCGTACGCAATCAACTCGCGAACCTCGGCCTGCGTGTAGTAAAGCCCGTCGGAGCCCATCAGGTGAAGTTTGGGGAATATCTTGCTCTCAACCCGAAAGCCCTGATTGTCGGAGAGGTGCCAGTGCAGAACATTCAACTTTGCCGCTGCCATGCCGTCGAGGTTGCGCTTGAGCACATCGAGTGGGATAAAATGGCGGCTGACGTCAATCATCAGGCCACGCCATGCGAAGCGGGGCTTATCATCCACGGTAATTACAGGTACGGCGAAGCCATCGGGCGTCATCTCCACCAACTGAAGAAATGTCTGTAGCCCGTGCAGTATGCCCAGCGGAGTCGGCGCCGCAAGCTGTGCGTTGGCAGAGCTCACGATGAGGCCATAGGACTCATCTTCTCCAACCTGCTGCACTGGGTTGCTTCCATGCTCAGCGCGGATGACCAATGTGGCCTCTGCAGAGTCGCCTATTTTCGTGTTCAGGGGCATTCCGGTTTGCCGCGAAAGCTCGCTCAGGAATCTTTGGACACCACGTTCAAGCCGCCGGTCTTTATATCCAGTAAGCGCAACTGTGAACGATTGGTTGACGAGAAGCCGTCCGCTGCCAGGCTGAAAAGAAGATGGCATGGGCATTACATTCAATTGCGGTTGCGGTTGGGCTAGTGTCAGAGGGGCGAACAGTAAACACATAAACAAGGTTAGACCACGCATTAAAAGTTTTCTCCTCGGGATCGCGTTGGGTTCTTTGGGCTTCGGCAAACGGCACTTGATATTAATCCCACCCATGTTAATATACCGGCCATGCGAAAACTTATTGTGCTTCTTCTTGTAGGTTTTTCTCTGCCTGCTCTCGCCGACTCTGCCTGCGATCATCCTAAAAATGACTTCGATGGCCTTTACTGCCTGAATAAGGTTTGGATTGAGGCTGATAAAAACCTCAACCAGGCTTACCAGAAGTTGAGCGCAAAGTTGGATGCCTCGGGCAAAGCTGCATTGAAAAGGGGCCAGCTCGCCTGGATCAAGTCGCGCAATTCATCCTGCTCAGAGACCAAAGGCGAACAGTTTTTCGTAGATCTGGATTGCGCCTCCAAGACCACCATTGAGCGCGCCAAATTTCTTGAAGACCGTTACCGCGAGTGCGTGAGCGCCGGCTGCATGAACAGCAAGCTGGAATAGCCGCTAGCTGTGCGCTGCACGGCCATCCAGCACTTCGCGCACCTTAACCGTGAGTGAGGCCGGCGTAAACGGTTTTTGCAAAAAGAAAACGTCGGCATCAAGCACTCTCTGCTGGAAGAGCGCGCTGTTCGTATATCCCGACATATACAACACCTTAATTTGTGGCCTGCGGGCAACAACTTGCGTAGCCAGTTCCGGACCGCTCAGACCAGGCATGACCATATCGGTCAAAAGCAGGTGAATGGGGCCGGTGTAGCGCTCACATAAAGAAGCCACGGCTAACGCATCATCTCCAATCAGGACGGAGTAGCCGGAAGCAGTCAAAACCGCGCGCGTCAACTCTCGAACTCCCTGGTCGTCTTCCACCAGAAGAATCGTCTCATTGCCTTTCACTGCGGCTGCCGGGAGACGCTCGGCCCGCGTCACAACCGTAGGCTCATCCACCCGCGGCAGATAGATTTTAAAAGTGGTTCCCCGCCCTGGCTCGCTATAGACCCAAATGTAGCCGCCGCTTTGCTTCACGATGCCATACACCATGGAAAGGCCCAGGCCAGTTCCCTTGCCTGGTTCTTTGGTCGTGAAAAAAGGCTCGAAGATGTGCGCTTGTACTTCGGAATCCATGCCAACGCCCGTATCGCTGACTGCCAGCATCACATAATGTCCGGGAACAGCGCCTACGTGCTCGCGTGCCCAACTTTCATCCAGGTTCTTGTTGCTTGTTTCGAGCGTGAGCTGGCCACCGTTGGGCATGACGTCACGCGCGTTGACCACCAGGTTCATGATTACCTGCTCGATCTGGCTGCGATCAGCTTTTACCAGGCTCAGCTCCGGCCCCGTGACGGTTGTCATTTCAATATGTTCACCAATCAAACGGCGCAACATCTTTTCCATGTCGATCACCAGCACGTTGAGATCGAACACCTTCGGCTGCAACACCTGCCTGCGGCTGAAAGCCAGCAACTGGCGCGTGAGCGCTGCCGCCTGCTCTGCAGCTCCGTCAATTTGTTCGACCTGGGTACGAAGCTCATGGTCGAGACGCGAGCGGCTCAGGACCAGGTCGGCATAACCTTTCACCACCGTCAATATGTTGTTGAAATCATGAGCGATGCCTCCTGAAAGCGTGCCGATGGCCTCCATTCTTTGGGCCAGGCGAAGTTGCTCCTCCAGCCGCTTGCGCTCGCTGATATCTATGGCCATGGCCATAACATATTGCGGCTTGCCCTGAAAATCTTTCAGTACTGAGAGATTCAAATCTGCCCAGACCGTGCGGCCGTCGCGCAGCACATACCGTTTTTCTCGCCGGTCCTGGTCGCGTCTTCCGCTGATGAGCTCTGCATAGCGCGCCGCATCTGCCTGACGATTTGCAGGGTAGGTAAGTTCGTCGAACAACGCATTGCTGACCGGCTCCTGGGGGCTGAGTGCCAGCATTTTGCGATAAGCAGGGTTCGTGTCTACTGCATTGCCTTCCATGTCAATCAAGCTGATACCGATCGTCGATCCCTGAAAGAGAGTCCGGAACCGTTTTTCACTTTCCTGCACTGCCTGTTCGGCCTGTTTGCGCTCTGTGATATCAAGAGAAATACCAATCAGACCCATTACATTACCTTGCGCATCGCGATACGGGCTTTTGGTGGCAAGAAATATACGTGGAGCGCCTGCTATTGTGCGCACGCTCTCGTAAGTGTGTGTCTTAGCTGATTCAATGACTGAACGATCTTCCTGCACTATTTGTTGCACCATATCGGCAGAGAAAAAATCACGATCATCTTTGCCAATGACTTCATACGCCGGCCGGCCCAACAATCCGGCGCCCGCCGTGTTGATCATGATGTAGCGCCCTTGCAGACCTTTTATGAAGATGGCTTCACTCGTACCTTCGATGATCGCCTGCAAAAGATTGTGGTTCAGCCGGAGCGCCTCCGCGCTGTGTTGCTGCTCACGTTGCGCCAGCAGCAGACGCGCGTAAGAAATAACCAGGGAAAGCAGAACCGCCATTCCAGCTATCTCGAGTTGCACCCTCGCGACCTCCGCTGCCATCAATAAAACCAGGCAGGGAAAGATAAGGGGAAGCACCTGCATGATCAGCAGCCGTCGGAACTGCAAAAACGGCCGCGGGGCTGAAACTGGAC
Organism: Terriglobales bacterium; assembly: GCA_035487355.1. Lineage (NCBI taxonomy): Bacteria > Pseudomonadati > Acidobacteriota > Terriglobia > Terriglobales > Terriglobales bacterium. The sequence continues at coordinate 30,590 of DATHMF010000016.1, forward strand.
GATCGCTGTCTTTCCATGACGTAGCGGTTATGACCGGTATCAACCACGGCAGGCTCCATACCAGATCGAACCATCCGCCGCTGTCTGGTGGTATGAGCACGCCTGAGGCGAGATAGAGGTCCGTGAGAAAGGCCAGCAGCCGGAAGTATCCAAACCGCCGGAAAAGAATGCTTGCGGGATCGGAACGTGTATACCATGCCCGAACGAAGAACCCCACAGTAGTCAATCCATCAATGATCAAAGACAATCGCCACGAACCCAATGACCCGCCATGCACCAGGTTCGAAAAATAGACGTACACCAATACGACGACGATGGCCACCTGTGCAAAGTCGAGAATTCGTGGCCAATCCACCCCCTCCGACTCTGACTCCGGATCGAGAAACAGGCACATCACCAGGGGAGCAATCCACGTGGTAAAAAACACGTCAATGCCCCACAAGCTCAAAGTGGGACGATGCAAGATGCTGCTGTAGTAGCACCCAAGGGCCTGGCCGATACACCAGATAGCGAAACCTGAGGCGACCAACCTCCAGAACATGCGTCCAAATGCGCCGGAACGGTGGGCAGCTTGCAAGGCAGTAACCAGGGCCAGGATTCCAAGCGCAAGCTGAATAAGGTCAGAGAGGATAGGCCCGGGGAAGCGGCCCTTAAGAAAAGCAATGACAGCCGCATGGGCCCCCAACAGGATGACCGCCAAGAGCACAGGTTTCCGAGGTACCTGCATATAAGCCTTTGGCGAACAGAATTATCTTCGGTCCCGTCGCCATTCTATAACGGGAAAAAGATGGAAATCGGAAAAATCTAGCCTGGTCATCCCAAGAACAACTTACCGCGAATGTATGAGCGCCGGCTGCATGAACAGTAAGCTAGAGGTCGGCAAAACGGCTATAAAGCAGTCTCCCCCTCCCCTATTACTTAGAGTAGTTCATGCCGTGTTAAGTCATTGAGATTCAATGACGTATGGAGGGGATGGAAGTAGTGAAGCATGTGCCCTTGCTCCTCTTCGGTGTCAGGAATCTCCCCGGTCTATTCTGTCAGGAATGTTCCCAGTCCATAACCATCCCGAGTCATCCCCCCACCCCCCTTGCGTGCAAGGGGGATGGGTTTGAACCGCGGATTTACTGAAGGGAATCGATTTTCGATGAGGGACTGGCTGCTCACCGGATATTCGTGAATCCTAGGGGAAGATCCGGAATAAAAAATATGGAGGCCCCGGGCAGAGTCGAACTGCCGACCAACGGTTTAGGAAACCGCTGCTCTATCCATCTGAGCTACGGGGCCATCTGAGGTATAGGGCGAAGCGAGGTGCGAGGCCAATACCGATTTTTCAGGCCTCTAGAGCATTCTAGCTTAGTACTCGGTACTCAGTCTTCAGTACTCAGTTCGAAAATGCTCCTCGAGGAGTACCCACTTGCTAGCTTGTTGTTAGAGTGTCTCAAATCGCATTCTACCCTCGTCGTTATTGGCTAAAATCGGCTCCGGTGTGGAGACTAGCTGGTAGTCGGAATTAGTACTCGGTACCCAGTCCTCAGTACTCAGAAAAGAAGGGTTTCGCGACCAAAACAACCTTTTGTCACTCGCTCACTGTCGGCGGATTTCGATAACCTGCCGGAACAACAAATTTTCAAAGAGCTTTCTTTTAAAGGGCTCCGCGGTAAACTGCTTGGCCCTCGCTAACTGCTCGCGCTCATGCGGCGCCCGCATTTGGCCCACCCTAAACACACGTCTAACACAATGATGGCCTACGGTTTCTAAGGAGTCAATAATTTGATATCAGAGTGATACCATTTTCAGCAGTCCTCAGTCATCGGCCCTCAGGAGTCAAAAGCAATCAGAATTCGCGAAGTGTTTCCACGAGGAAATTTTTACGCTTGATTGGAACTTTGTCTGGAAATCAATCAAAGAAAAACCCCGCCCTAGCAAAGAAAGCTAGGACGGGGCTTTCAGCCTAACGGCCTATTCCACACACAATGGAAGAAAAACTGAAAATAGTAATATCAACAGGAAGCTTGACCCTTAGTTCAATTTCTTCAAGCGGTTTGGCAATAAGGCCCGTAGCTTTCGTTGCCATGGATTTGAGAGGATACCTGATAGTGGTGCTCAGTATTTGCTTGGCCTCCCAACCCCCAGTAAAGTAGCGGTACGACCACCCCACCGCAACTGTTTTTGTAATATTGGGAACATACGGAGCGAGACTGTGTGCGACGGGAGGGCCGAGATGCACTAGTGTCTCTGCTCCTACTTCTTTACCGACTTCACCGGCGTCGCCTTTGGCTATCGCCTCTCCAATGTCAACGCCATTCTGGACGCTATTTCCTAAAAGCGCCTTCGAGATAACGCCATTTCCTAGGCGGCCTCCGGTTAGCGATTTCAACCCATTCTGCAAACTAAAGTAATTGGTGCCCGCCCTCACACAATCTAGAAAAGACGTCTCGTGAGCGGGGGGCACGGCCGGACTATCCGGGCCGAACCCGTAATTTTCGGTGGTCACTTCGCCGGTCGTGCCGTTAACAGTCTGTACAGTCGTGGGAATCGTAACTATGCCTAAATCGCCAGAATCATTTATGACCAACTCTGTTAATGGGGTTGTTGGCAGGATTATGGGTTCATCTGGTGGTGCTGGGGACGGGGAGCCAGGGGCATCTGGTGGTGGCATATCTGATGGTGGACCATCGCCGCCGCCTATATCGCCGCCGCCTCCTCCGTCTCCGCCTCCTCCGTCTATCTCGTGACACATCGTAATTCCGTCACACTCCCCTGCGCCGCTGGGATCCAGATAGGTAATAGGATCATTTGTGACGTAGGAATAACGATTTAGGGATTGAGGATTCGACGAATTTCCCGCCAGTGGATCTAACGACATAAATCTTCCTAGCCCACTGGAATAGTAGCGCGCGGCCGCGTAGTCCAGACCGGACTCGCTGTCGCGCTCGTACGTAGTGAACTTCCATTTGTCGAGAGCGCCGGTTTCGTACCAAGTTTCACCGAAGGGAAGGTGTCCGAAGGTGTGCACAACATTGCCACTGGCATCGGTCTCCAGACGGTTGGAGAGATGATCGGGATGGTGATAGATGGCATTGCCGGGTGCATCGAGCGTAGCCAACCGCTGGCTTCCAGCGTAGATGTATTCCTTGCTTAAACTGCCATTCAGATATTCAGCAATCACCTGGTCGCCTGCATACACATATGTCGTGGAACTGGTTTTTGTTAGTGTTCCTCCGGAAGCGGACCATAGGTCTTTGCGGATTCGGAGGTCTGCGACATCGTAACCATAGCTGGCGCTGGTTGCACCACCATCGGTCTGGGACAAGAGACGGTTTTCAGCGTCATACGTGCGGCTTCGTCCGGGTGTGCCGTCGCTGATCATGTTCCCAGATGCGTCGTACATGAACCCCGGGGTGTTGATACGGTTGGTAGCGGGATCAATGCTGAGTTGAGGAGTGCCCAAGGCGAGTGTTCCGCCAACAACATTCTCGCTGAGCCGGTTCCCGTAGCGATCATAGGGCCAATTTAAGGCCCATGTATTGGGGGCAGTCAGGTCATTGGTTTGGGCCGCGACCAGCCGCGATAAGGAGTCGTAAATATAGTTAGTGCTGTAGGCCGGCCCGCGCGCGTCGGTGATTCCCTGTACTTCTCCGTTGTTCTGACTGTTAGGGCCAGTATAGCTGTAGGAGAGGTTGAGCAAGTTCCCAGCAGCAGCACCTGGCTGGGAATATTGGATGGAGTTCAATTGCTGGTGGTCATTGTAGGCCAGGCTGCCTTGCACCGTGTTCCCATAGGTGAAGCTCAGCAACTGGCCGGCTGCGCTGTAAGAGTTACTGGTGAAATAAGTACTTCCGTTGCTCTGCACCGAGCTAAGGCGGCCACCGGCATCGTAGTTGTTGGTGACCACTCGGGTAGACGGATAAGTAATCTGCGTAACCTGACCGGCAGGATTGTATTGATAGCTGACCATGCTCTGCAGATCGTTGGCTCCGGTTGCGCTTACTTGGCTTAGTCGGCCAACCACATCATACGAATAAGTTTCGTAGTGACCTGGCGAAGTGCCAGCATCGCCTGCACTGGTAAGGCGGCCCAGGGCGTTCGCTGCCGCACCGCCAACATCATAGGAAAAGACGCGCGCCGTGGTGCTGCTGTCCGGGTAGTTGACGGCCTTCACTCGATCAAGACCATCGTACGCATAGGTCGTGGTGTAACCTCTGCTATCCACGCGACGGCATGGGGAGTCGGGATCGCTGCTGCAAACTGCTCCCGAAGATGTGATATAGAAAAGCTGTGTAGTCCCACCTTCGGGCGTTGTAATCGAGGTAACGCGGCCCAGGTTGTCGTACATTGTTGTGCGGGTTTGCACGCCTTGGGTAACCTGCGTGAGATTACCGAGCGCATCGTAAGCATATAAGGTGCTAATGGGAGCATTGAGCGAGTCCGGAGTCAGATCCGACCCGCCGCTCAGCATCACGCCAGGAGTTGTGAAAGACGGATTGTCCGGCTGATAGGAGCTGGAGGGAAGATTCACAAAAATGTTGCCGGACGCCCCAGGAGTTTTATAAGTCATTGTGATAGTGGAACCTGAAGCCGAGGCGGTGACAGGGGAACCTGGCTGGTTCAAACCAGTTGGCCCAGTGCCCACCAGGGCCGAGGCAATCAGCGCGGCCGTGTTGTTGCCGTTTTGCCCGTAAGAGGCGCTCGCGGTAAAGCCGCGCATGGCAACATAGACAATGCCTGAGTCATAGATCGTTCCTCCATTGGAGGCGTCCTGACCACCGATCAAGTGTGAACCTGAGCTGACCTGGAATGAAGGCGAGGGGAAGTCCGTAGGATCATTGGACACGATAGAAGTAGACAGCGGGTAGTTCGTTGCCGCGCCCTTCGCCCTGGCGATAAGATCCACAACGATATTGCCAGATTCGTCTGCGCCATAGAAAATCGCATCCACGGGCGACGTTGTGTCAAGATGAAATGCGTTCGCCAGCGCGTGGACGCTTTGACCAGAATCGGTACCGGTAGAAGAGCTGTAGCTAACACTCTTGGTGGAACCTGCCACGGTAATGCTGATCGAGCCGCTGTCGGTACAAGGCTGTCCAGAAGGAGAACAACTCGCCTTTGACTGCAGTGTACCACTCAAGGTCAGTTCCACACGCCCGCTGGTTGCCGATTGCTTACCCGTGGCAAAGCTCCGTAGCGTGCCGTTGATAGTCAGCGAACCGCTGGCTGCAGAGGCAGATGAGCCTCCGCCAGGTTCGTCAACTTGAACCAATTGCCCGAAAGCGTCGTGATACTTGCGGATCTGCTGGTTCGCAGGATCAGTAGTCGTGCTGGAATTTCCATTGTAGCTGTAGGTATAACTTCCGCCGCTGGGTGGAGTGCGGGAAACTATTCTCCCGAGATTATCCATCTGAGTTGTGTTCCAGACCAGGGAATCGGAAGGCCCATAGGGATTGCTGGTCTTCACTGTCCGATTGACGTCGTCATAGGTTGTATCTACCGTGCTTACCAGGGTTGAGCCATTCAACGTCTGCTGCCAGAGCACGCGGCCTTTGTCGTCGGACGTAGACGTCTGGACCGCGCTATTGGCCGTACTGGAATTTGTTGTGCCTACCAGAGCAGAGGTGTCATCATAGCCCGTATTTGCATAAACTCTTCCCTTGGGAGCAGTGGGCTCAGGGCTGTTCACCTGGGTAAGGCGATCCATTGGATCGTTGTAGACAAAGTACGTTGTCTGGCCGTTCTCGTCGGTTGTAGATAACGTGTTACCCGTTGCCACGTCATAAGTTCCGCTGACAGAGAGTTGCAGCCCAGAGGGCCCGCGCACCGTGGTTTCGGGATAGCTGTACTGAGTGTTGGCTGTATATGTCCACTGCTCTTGCGTGCAGCAATCTGCATCCGCCTGGATCAGATTACCAAGCGTATCGTAGTAAAAGTTTTTTGTGATTGCACCCGACCCACCGGCAGCATTGGTATAACGGGTCGAGCTGGTCCGGTTCCCGCGCGTGGTAAACGAGTCGGAGAAGTTCACGTCATCGTGGTTGGTGGCCCCGGAAACCAGACTCAATGTAGTCCCGTCATAGCCGAAGTCCGTGCGGGTGATGAGATTATTGCTTGCGTCGTAGACTAAGACTTGTGACACTCGATCCACGATGTGATTTGAGAGCGTTGCATAACTGTTCTTGGTATAGCGCTTCAGCTTCAAACCCCAGCCGAGATCGTTTTGCTGCGTGATATTCCCGTTGATGTCATAGGTGTATTGCACCTGGGACTTCTGTCCTGAGTCTCCCAATGTGGTTGTTACGCTGCTGATCTGTGCATTATTGTTGTTCGCATCTTCTACCCACGCATAGTCCGTTTGGCGAAGCAATGTATTCCCCGACTGAACCACCACAGAAAGTGGAGCGCCAACAAGCAAGATCTTGCTTGGATCACCGGTGTCTGTCTGCACCGTTGTAGTGGTGGTTGTGCCAGAAGGGTCGGTGACGGAGGATGAGGTAATGTTTCCGTTTGCGTCTTTCGTGACCGAAAAATTCGAAGTTGTAGTATTCACGCCGTCAAAGATTGTTTCCTGTGTATAAGAGGGAGCATCTTCCAGCGGAGTCGCTGCTGAAGGAAAGTTGTACGCGACATAACCTCGGACTACCCTAGAAGTGCTGGGAATGGTGATCGGTGAGGTCGCCGCCAGTTTGGTGATCTTGTTGACGATCCCCCAGTCGCCGTAGCTGAAGGCATAAGCTGTGCCGTTGGCGTAGGTGCAACTGGTTAATACATTGATGCTCCATCCGTTGACAGGCGCTCGTATACCGTAAGGTGCTTGAGGGAATTTAGCTGGGTCGAAGTTGTAGTTTAAGGGAATGCTGCCCCAGGTGAACATGGCATAGACTTTACTTCCTTGCGCGACATTAACGATCTTTCCATTTGGGTCGTAGTTAAAAGTGATGGTCCGACCCAAAGTATCGTGGATCTGCGAAACATGACTGTTGCTATCGTAAGTTATAGTGATGAAGTTGCCATTCGTGTCCGTGATTTGATCGGGATAATATAGAGCCATGGATGGATCAGGCTGCGTGTAGTGCACTTTCCTGCCATTTTTGTAGACCAGTGTGTGATAGGTGTGGGTGGCATCGACGTCGTCGTAGTGTATGTAGGTCGAATCTTGAGAATCGTAACCATGTCCATTGCCGACGAGACGATGCTTGCTGCCATCCGCTTCCGTGAGCACATAGCTTCCAAAAAACGAGTCATCATAAAGGCCCTCTATATATCCGAAGTCGAGCCGAAAACCGTACCCAGCAGCATCGCGGTCGGTATTGAATGAAGCTCCCCACATTCCATTCCTAGCTGGGTAAACCGTCCACAGCCGGCTGTTGTAATAGAGAGTCAAGTTCAAGTCGAGCCCATTGCGACCGGGAAGATGCACGATCGGAATCGCATAGTTATAGCTCTGGCTGCCAGGGTTGCCGGGTATGGAGGAACCAGACGGCTGAAGAGCCTGGGTTCCAGGAGTAATCCCCCGCTGATTCTGGAACGATGACCTGGCGGCCTCAATGGAGTTGTAGTCTGTGTCAGTCGGATCTGGACAGTAGCTGCTGTCTTTGCACGGTTTGACGGCGAACGCTGGCAAAAGAGCACAGAGGACCACAACCAACAACACAAAAAGGCGGACGAAGTAATTTTTCACAGCTATTCTCTCCCTTAATTAGGACAACTCTGGATTTTTACGGGCTGTGCCCGCAACGACTTGTGTAACGGGGAGGAATCCTGGCCCGCCAGCCTGTTGACCCTTTTTAACAAACAGGAAAGCAGCAAGATTCCCCCTCTATTAATCAAGTGCTGGTTTTGAAGAAAGTATTGGGAATTTTTTTGGACTCTGCGGAAAAGAGTTGCGGTTGGAGAGAAGCCCTTCCGTTTCAATTGTTTGAACTGCCGGGGAAAGGCAAAGGCCTAACCGCAGAGGGCGCTGAGGAACGCAGAGGCTTCAAACAATTCTTCAAGGAATGCCTTGCAATGGCAAATGAGGTTTCTCAAAATCAGGGGTTTCTCGAATCAGCGGCTTAAATCAGCGTCTTACCACCTGAAAGCGATAGTCTTCTGTTTCTTCAAACTTACCATTGGCTGCCAGGCCGTCGAGTTTGACCAGGTAGTCGCTGCTCTTAAGAATGGATGACGGCATTTTCACGGTGACAGCCTTGGTTCCATTGGCTCCATGCTGCCCTGTCTGACTCTTCAGACCATTCTTCTGCCAAATCTGCCGCCCATCGGCGGTTTCAATGGATACGCGATAGCTGGGATAGTCGTCATGCTCCATATAAAGCTTAAGTTGCACCAGCGGAGCTACGGGAGCAATTACAAGTTTGCTGGCATCCGTGGGACTGCGGTTTATTCCCGGAACCAGGGCGAGCGAAAGAATCGTAGTGCCGGGAATCTCTTGCTGCACTTCACCCGAACCAATTTCGTGCAGGCGGGAGTCCAGACTGGCAATTTGCTGGCGGAGGTCTTGTACGCGGTTCTGGAATTCCGTTTGTTGAGCGCGCATGGAATCAATCTCATGATTCAGCCGCCGATTCACAACTATGGTCCAGGAGAGCGTCGTGATCGCGATCAGAGCGGCTGCGGCCCATACCAGGCGGCTTCGTCTTCGTCTTGGCCCTAGCCAACTCTGAAAAGACAAGATGCCAGGGACTGATTCCCTTTCGCTTGTAATCTTCTCTGGCTCCAGAGTAGAAAGATGTTCCGCCAGCGCCCGGGAAAATTCTACGTTCGCTCGCCTGGCCGGCGAGACCAGATATCCTTTTTCGAACTGCTGCCGTTCCGCCTCTGAAAGCTCACCTCGGACAAACGAATCTATCAAGTCATTTTCCAGGGCCGATGTCTCTTCAAACAGTTCATCGTCAATGAAACACTGCTCTTCGAATTCGGCGGCTTCTGACTCCGGCAGCTCTCCCAGCAGATATTCCAGCGCCCTCTCTCGCTGACTATTACTCACCCAAGCTCCCCCTTCTCCCGCAGTGAAGCGCCCGGTGTAAACCTGCCAAGTCTCCTCACATTGAGGCACCTGTTGACACAGCACCTGAGCTTGTCCCGGACTTTATTGGCCTCACACCGTAACGCTTCTATAGTTATTCCTCGCTTTCTGGCCAAATCTTTCCTTCGTTTGATCCTTACTTGTTTTTCCCCTTGATAGTATTCAATGATCAGCTCATGGTACCCCAAGGGGAGGCTCCTCAAGCATTTTGTCAGACACTCAAGGGTTTGTGCGTTGCCCAACTCCGTAATGATGCTTTCTTCGGGGTCGGGGTCGCCCGCACATAATTCCTCACTACTGTTGTAGTGGTCTTGAATGGAAATGTATTTGCTTTTTTTTCTGCGCGCTTCCAGGCAGATATTGCGCGCTACCCCATAGGCAAACAAGCTGATGTTGTGTATCTCTTCTGTTTCCAGTCTCTTAACCAGCCGGTCTATAGTCTCATCGGCAAGCTCTTCAATGTGGATCAGCTTCTGGTACTCGAAGAGCTTGACCAGCTTGCGGCGAAGGACTTCATATTTTTCCGCTGCACGAGTCCGGTCGGGATCCAGCGCAGCAAGAAACTTGGCAAATTCCTCTCGCGTCAGCTTATTCACCCTTGCACCCGGCCCAGTATTTTTCCCGATTACCTGCAACGTAATTTCGTTCCCGCTGCTGTTTCTTCAGCCAAAGTTCGTGTATGAATGCGCTCTTCCTTCAAACTATCGTTGCCCTTGCAGCACAAACCCAGCCCAATAGTAAGGCGAGCTCCAGCGCTTCTGCTTCCACATTTCGACTTGCGCTTTCTGCAACGCCGCTGCCGGTTGCAGATTGTCTTTGAAGATTCCCTTGTAGAACCTCCCCATCAGCTCTGCCGTGGCGGCGTCATCGACCTTCCACAGACTGGCCATGACCCGGCTGGCCCCGGCGTACATGAAACCCCGGGTGATCCCCAAAAGCCCTTCACCTCTAACCTCTTTTCCCAAACCGGTTTCACACGCGCTCAGCACAACCATGTCCGCCGGCAGGTTCAGATTATAAATATCGGTCAATTGCAAGAATCCATTTTGCTGTTTACCATGTTCATCCACCAGCGATAGTACCAACCCGGAGAGCTCCGGATGCTCGCTATTCAGCAATCCATGGGTGGCGAAGTGGATAATGCGATATTGCGCCAGCTCCGGACTTGTCGCCATAGTCCGGCTGGCCTGAAAGTCAACGGCCTTCATACTTTTGCCCACGGGCGCTTCTTTCAGGATCGACTCTGCCTCCTGCCGCGTATAAAACAACCGGGGAAAATTTCCATCCGCCATGCCTATCTCCGTCGCTGAACGCAGAAGAAGAGTTTGCGACATTGATTCGTCTACCTCCGCCTCTCCTCCGATCACGTCCCTGGGCGCTTTGGTTCCGCTGATGCCGTTGACGCGCTCATCACCGGGCTTGAAAACCGGGTCAGCCAGCACCGCCACAGCCTGCGTGGGTCTTGCCCGCTGGGCACTTTCACGTTGCAACACCTGCAGAACCGAAGCGGAAGGGAGATTTACAATCTCGTGATCAGCAATCAAGGGTACAGGTGCTGATTTTGTTCCCGGAGACGGAAGAGCGGTAAACGGTATGTACTGCAGGATTCCATCGCTCACAATCAACAAGCGCTTCCCTTCAAGGAGCGGGGCAACGGGACCCAAAATCATGCTGCTCAGAGCGGCTGAAGCTTCAGGATATTGTGACTCTGCCTGACCTGAGCGTTGCATCCGCTGGATATCTGTCTCGCCCTTTTTAATATGGCTTCGCGCTACGAGGATGTCATAAACTCTGCGGGCAGTGGCTTCAATCGCAGCCCGCTTCGGCAGCTCATAGGCAGAGAGCGAGTTCGCACTGACCGCGAAAACGTAGCTTCGGCGCTCCCCCAAAGAATATTCGAGCAGCAATGTATTATCGTCGAGCAATTGCTGCTGCACTTCTTTTGCGCTTATCGGCTGTGGCTGGGTAAGAGCAGCATAGCTGGGGCTGTTGAGCCTGATTTGTCCTTCTATGTCTTTGAATTGCGTAAAAAGGTCTTGGAGCTCGTTGTCCATTGCCGCCAACTGCTCTTGCTTATATCGAGTGTTGAGCAACTGTACGCGACGGTTCGATTTCGCGGTAATCAATTCTTGTAAAGAGTGCTCCCGTTCCAGCAATGCAGGGTCGCCACCTTTACGAATGTCCGCGTGGGCTGCGGCTAGCATCTCCAACAGAGTCCGGGCCCGGGAGCGTTCTGCGACCTGAAAGGCTGCGTCAGGCTTTTTTTGCTCTATCAGCAGATTGATGTAGTCCCTGTAATAACTGGCATACTTAGCGCGGAAGTCGGAACGGGATTCTTCCAGGCCGCCTAGCCGGGCCGTGTGATTCTCAAACGCAGTCAGTCCCTGTTCGAACAGTTGCACGGCTGAATCCAAGTCCCCTTTGCGATGCATGATCCCGGCCAAACCTACCAAAGTCTCGGCCTGCTCTGCGCTTCCCGGAGCCTGCTTTTCTTCTATGGCCAAAGCTTCCCGGCAGTGTTGCTCAGCCTTGGCCAACTCTCCGCGCCCGCTTTCGACGTTCCCCAGATCGTTGAGGGCTAAAACGATATAAGGGCTTTCGGGAGCGAGCTTCCTGTTCAGCGCCAGCGCCCGTTCAAGGAAATTCTCAGCCTCTACCCCGTCTCTTCGACGGGCTCGCACCAGACCAAGGTTGCGCAGAAGCTCCACTTCATCAAGGTTGCCGGGAGCCCGCTTCCGTACAATCGCCAAGGCGCGGCGGAAGTACACATCGGCCTGGCTCAGATTGCCCTGGCCCATTGCAATTACCCCCAGGTCACTAAGACTCGAGGCAACATCAAGACTGTTGGGTGCCAGCTTATTCCGAATAGCCAACCCCTGGCGCAAGTAGCGCTCGGCAGTCGCGAAATCTTCACGCCGGAGGGCAGCCTCGCCAATGCCAGAGAGGCTAGCAGCAGTCAAGAGGCTTCCAGGAACCAATTTCTCCCAGATCGCCAAGGCCTGCCGGTAGTATTGCTCACCCCTAGCCACGTCACCTCGCTCAATAGCTAAATCTCCAAGGTTGCTGTACACCGTTGCCTTGGTGTGGGTCTCAGTCCAGTTTCTTTCGGAGCTCAGTTTTTCCAGGATGGCCAGGTCTTTTTGCAGATCGGTTTCCGCCTCGGCCAGATTGCCGGTGAGATTGGCCACTATGGCGAGATTCAAAAAGCTGCTTCCTGCCATCGAGCCCCCGGGTACCAGTTTTTCCCTGATCGCCAAGGCCTGCAGAAGATAGTTCTTTGCGTTTTCAAAATCGCTGAACTCAATACGAAGCAAGCCCAAAGCATTGAGGCACCAAGCATCATCAATGCTGCCCGGGGCTACTTTCTCCGTAATCATCAGAGCTTGGCGCTCGTATCTTTCAGCCTCAACAAAATCACTACGCTTGTAGGCTATACGACCGAGATCGAGGAGAATCCGCCCGACACAAAGGCTATTCGGAGCCGCCTTCTGTGCGATCGTCAGGGCCCGGTGGTAGTCATCTTCCGCCTGCCCCAGATCATCAAGTTGCCGAAGCCTGACGCCGATTCTGGTAAGAAGGCGGGCAACAGCCAGGCTCTCCGGATCGAGTTTTTGGTTTTCTGCAATGGCCTCGAGGTAGAGCCGCTGCACCTCACCCTCCGTGGTGTTTCTTGACTCCGATGTCCAGGCCCAAGCCTCGAGTATTTGCGCTGTTATCGCTGGTCCTGCGCCTTTGGCCTGTTCCATGATCGCCTGATAGGATTTTTCGGCGTCTTCCCATCGATGCGCGGCACATAAGGAATTGGCGGCGTTAAACAACAGCCAAACCTCAAGCCACAGGGGCGGGTTTTTCCTGGCTTCCACCGAAGCTCTATGCCAAAAATCAAGGGCTTCGGTCAGCTTGCCTGCTCGAGCCAACGTTCGTCCCTGCAGGTAGAGAGATAAAACATCCTGGGGCATCTCTGGCCGGACTTGAATCCCCCAGCCGCCCTCAACTACGTCCCCTAATTTCCAGACTCGCGGCTCTGCGCCGCGGCGGCCTTGCAGACTGACCTCGCCTCTTGGCGACTGCTCGAATTCAACCCAGGATAGATCAAATGGCGATTCAAGCTTGCCGTGAGCATCACCTCTTGACCAGCTTGTCAGGGCATCATCTTCCTGGATTCCCGCTTGTTCGGCTTGAGAATTTTTGGCGATGCTTTCGACCACCACACCCGGGTTGAAACCGCCGGAAACGTTGGTATCGGGTTTTTCAACCACGACCCCTGGTTTGAGTTCCTGTGCGGTGCACACGCTTGCGATGACACCCACCGCAAACGCCATGACAAGCCAAATCTTTCGCCTGACAACCATTTACTTTAGCTCCTAATCGGGTTGTTCAACTTGTACGGAAGTATATGTCCTCAAGATTAAAGACAAGCAAAAGCAGGTTTTTGTTCCCAAAATCAGAACTTTGTTTCGAGATCCCCACAATCTCATCACTCCTGACAGGAACGAATCGAACACGTTTTCTTGCAGCCAGAGTCTTTCGCCTGACGTTCATGGACCTTCAGCCCCAAATCGGTAGTTTCAGCATGAAATGTAAATGTTGTGTTGTTAGCACCTATTTTAAATGGTTTTAAGGTGGAATGGATTTTGCAGGCAAAGCCATGTGATGAGGCTACAGCAATTTCCTCAATCCCCCGATCAATACCTGGATTCAGTGCACCCGCGTAAAATCGTAGTTAAAATCTACCAGGCCATCGCGGTAGTCAATCTTGATCTTCAACATTCGCAGCAGTGAGAAGCCCAGCGTGCCGGAAATCTCTGTGCCCGCGTCCTGGCTGAGCTTGGAGTAATCAAAAGAAATCAGGTCTTGATTCTCCTGCTTATAGCGGCCAAAGGATATGGTGGCTTTATCCGCGCGGAACACGTTTATTACAGGGCCATTTATGCCGACCACATGAGTATCTTTGTCTGGGTGGACCTTCGTGACCTCGCGCGCCGCCTGGGGAGAAATGTAAATATGATCTGCACCGGTATCAATCAAAAACAACTTTGGCGCAGCGTCATTCACCACCGTCGGGACCAGAAGCATGTGGCCGAAGCGAAACACCGTCGTGTACGACTCCTCCATCTCAGGCGCGACGTAACGGTCTTCAGGATCGCTGTCGTCCACCGCCGAGGATGCTTCTTCTGACCCTGCCGGTCCATCGTTTGCAGGATCGTCTGGACGCTTGGGCAGTTGTGTCAATTTCAGCTCACGTCCGGGAAAATCAACTGTGACCAGATAGTGCGCAAACAAATCAGTTCCCACCATGCCGTCATGATAGGTTGCCTGTTTTGCCGACACCTGTACCGGACAATTCTTGAATTCCAGCGCGCCAATTTTGATGGAATCTGCATAGCCTATATACAACTCGGTTTCTCCCTTATCACCGATTCCCATAATCTTCGACTGCATCGTGGGTATGATCCCTGCCCGCGCCGCCGCACCGGGATTCAACAAAATCCCGCTGACCCCTGTGTCCAGCAGCAGACGCGACTGGTGTCCGTTGATTTTGAGGTCGAGACCGTATCCGCTGATATAAGACGGCCCAATAAACATTGGCCAGAGATAGGTTTCAACCGTCTTAGGAGTGGCCACCAGCTTGCACTCCCTCGCCGGCAGTTTTTCTTCTTGCTTGAGGGATTCCAGATAAACTTTGTAATCTTCCAGCAAATCGGCATTTTCTTTGCCGGCGTTGGCAAGATACGCTTCCAGCGCCTGGATACGCGCTGGCCGCCTCAGTGTGTTTAACCATCGCCACTCAATTTCCGGATCGTTGGAATCGAGTTCGTGGGCCTTTTCCAGCATTTGTTTCGCGCGCGCATACATGGAAATCGCCGCGGAAACGCGCGCCAGTCCCAGATAGGCTCGCGGCTCTGGCGTCGCCGAATTCACCACGCTCAGGAATTCCTGTTCGCCGTCGTGCATCCTTCCCTGGCGAAAATAAACCTCACCGAGGACAACATGTGCCTCCCGCGAATCCTGCGCCACCTTAGTTCCATGGATGGCAACCTCGTACGCCTCTTGAACCTTGCCCTCTTTGAGGTAGCACCGCGTCAGACCCGCGTAGGCCTCGGCGGACTTTGGCTCTTGTTGCAGGGCGTCTTCATATTTGGAAGCTGCGTCTTCAAATTTACCGGTCCGGTAGAGGCGGAGAGCGTCGCCAAGCAGGTCGCCGGAAGCCGCTTGCAACGAAACTGTCTTTTGTGGCTCAAGCTCAGCAGCCTTCTGCTGAGCCTGTTGCTTCTGCGAACAGGCCGAGAGGGTTATGGCAAGCAATAAGATCGCGGGAAGACGGAGCGCTTCCACCATCTTCAAAACTCCGGCCGGCGAAATCCTGTAGGCAAACACCCTGAGCGCAAATTTATCACTATTTTTGCGCCGTGGGCGGCAACATGCCGTTCAGCCGCAGATACATGGCAGCCGCGCCGTAGTGGTCGGCAAAGTCGTTGGTCAACCCAATCACCGCGACGGCGCGCGGGGCTGTGTGGCCTCTGAACAGGGTGACCGTGTCCCCCAATTTGGAATCATCGGTTTTGTCGAGGGCGGCCGAGCAATAGTCGAAAGACGCTTTCAGGGCCTCGACCAGCTTCGCTTTGCTGTCCTTATCGGTGACCTCCGCTTTGGGCTCGGTCTGGTCAGAAATTTTGGCGCACAAATAATTGTTGGAACCAACGATATGAAAGATCAGGTGCGCGAATGTCATCTGCGCTTCAGTAGGATGAAAGTCATATTTTTCTGCCGGCATCTCTTCGGCGGCCGCAATAATGTTTTTACTCTGCCGCTCTACAAGCTGGCGCACCGTGCTGGTGACTGGATTGGCGATGGGCGACGGCTTCTCTTCTTTTACGGAATTCTCCTTGGTTGCCGGTTTTTCCGGCGCGGCAGGTTTTTCCTGAGCAACGGCAAGCAAGGCAGCCAATAAAATCACTGGAATAACAAAGCTCATCTTCATCATGATCGTGATCGTGGCGAAACGATTACACATAATTCATCTCCAAGGGCAAAATTGCACGCGCACGAGATTAACACAACTGCGGAGCTTGATGGAACGCAGCGCACCCCCGCAAAACGATTTGTATATGATGATGGCTGTGGGTTTCTTATTATTCAAGCCGCGGCCAACACACGCTGTTTTCACCAAACAGACTTTGATTGTATTTTTCGTCTGTGCTGCGCTCATCTCCTGTCGAAAGCTTCATTCCCCTGGTGTCACCATCACTACTATCAACAATAGCGGCCAGACCGTGAATACCATCGAAATTGATTACCCCGGCGGATCATATGGCATCGGGTCGCTGCCGCCCGGCGGCTCGCGCGTGCGCTGGATCAAACCCAGTGGCAGCGCCCAATTGCGCATTGACTTTGTAGACAGCACCGGCGAGCACCAGGCAAAACCACTCACGTTGCAATCCGGAGATTCAGGCGTCGTTGTGCTGCACATCCTGGCCGGCGGCGGAGTTTCCTTCGAAGACAACCGCCAGAAAAAATGATTTAGCGCAATTCCTCGGGCAGCGAACCTGCAATGCTTGTATGAACGGCCTCGATCAACTGATCGCGGTCTTTGAACTGGGCAGGCTCGATGGGATCATGAAAGACCACGCGTGCTGTCCCGCCACGAATGCGTACTCCGCCCTTGGGCATCATCTCCAGGGTATCCAGTACGGTAACCGGGACGATGGGCATACCGGTCTCGAGCGCCAGATGGAATGGTCCTTTCTTGAGCGGCAACAGACGCCCATCCGGCGAGCGCGTGCCTTCCGGAAAAATTGTCATGTGCAGTCCCGATTTCATGACCTCGACAGCCTTATCCACGCTGGCAATTGCCGACTCCCGGTTGCTGCGGTCCACTGGAATCAGCGCAGCCATGCGCATGGCCCAGCCAAAAATAGGCACTCGAAATAGTTCCTTCTTTACCAGGACCGTGGTCCGCCCCGGCAGCATCGGCACTACAATCGGCGCATCGAGATTGGAAACGTGGTTGCACATGAAGATGTAGCTTCGGGAGCGGTCCAGTTTTTCCCTTCCTTCGGCTACGACTTTCACGCCGGCAATCCTGAGCGCGCTCTTCACTCCTGCCATTGAGAAGTAATAAAGAAAATTCGCGTTGCCTGTAATCAGGGTCCAGGGAAAGGTAATCAGCGCCGCAACAGGAATAAAGAAAATGACGAAAGTGAGCGCCAGGAAAGTACGAATCACGGATGCGGCTGCTCCGCTTCTCCTGCGAGCCAGGCGGCGCGGCGTGCACGTTGTTGCGGCGTAACATGGTCGGTATTCACGATGGAAACGTCTTCGTCTTCCCCGCTCTCCAGCTTGATCTTGATTTCGCGCGTGCCTTTGCTGCCGGCCACCTTCAATTTGACTGTGTCCCCGGCATGCATAGTTGCAATCAGACTTTCCAGATCAGAGGCGAGATCTTTTCCATTGAACTGCAAAATCAAATCGCCTGGGGCTACTCCTGCTCTTCCCGCATTGCTGCGCGAATCAACCGCGACCACCACAGTTTGCCGTTTACCGTTGCGCACCGTGCCCAGTCCAGCCGTCGGGACTTCTATGTTGCGCTGCACCAGCTTCAAGCCAACCGTGGCTAGCAAATCATCATACGGAAGCTCTTCCACCCCGGAAACATACGCGCGAAAAAACCAGCCAAAGTCCTTGCCGGTGACAGCTTCCACCGCCGTGCGCACACCCTCAGAGTCGTTAAAGAAGCGGTCCTGCTTGGCGTAATGCTGGTTCATCCATTCGAAAACTTCATGCAGCGATTTCTGCCCGTCGCTCTCCCGGCGCACCGCCAGGTCGAGAAGCACGCCTAGAATTTCTCCCTTGTTGTAGTAGGAAATACTGCGCTCCGGGGCACGATACTGTGAATATTTGTCGAACCAGGTGTCGAGGCTGGCCTCCTCTACCGACTGCGTACTGTGTGCCGGCCGGAGTTGCAATGTGCGGACCTCACGCGCCAGGCCGGCCAGAAATTCCTTTTCATCCAGGATCTTTGCCCGCAACAACAAGATTTCTTGCACAGTATTGGTCACACCCTCGCTGAACCACAAAGCGCGTGTGTAGTTTTCGTGCACATAATCAACCGGTTCAAGTGAAGCTGGCCGTATTCGCTTCACGTTCCACAGGTGGAAAAATTCGTGCGCGCTCACGCGTGGCAAGGAAAGCGGGTCAATCTTTATGTTGTCAGGAGAAAGATCAATCGTGGTGGAGCAGGCGTGCTCCATTCCTCCACCGCCGGTATTGCCATGAGGAAAATGGTAGATAAAAATATATTCTGCGCAAGGCTGGTCATTCATCCAATCCACGCCTGCGGCCACTATTTTTTTATCCATACTTTCTATTGCATTCATATCGTAGTCGCCGGCATCCGCATCAATAACAATGCGGTACGTGGCCTTGCCAAGCTGAAATGACGCTTCACGAAAGCTGCCTATCTCAACCGGGGAATCCACCAACTGGTCATAGTTATCTGCGATGAATTCGCGTGTTTCAGACGATTTCGTTTTCTGACTGGGCAGGGTCGTTGCTATTCGCCAATCTGAGGAAGCGTTCGTGAAAGTCAATGTCATCTGCGCTTGTTTCGCATCTGTGGGATAGGCCAGCACCTCGGCCAAATTCAAAAACGCATGCTCTTCGTTGAACTGCGCGCCATAAGGGCCGGGCAGGTCGGCAAAGATGTCGTAGTCCACGTCTATTCCGCCTTTGGCATTGCTGATACGCCACGTAGTCTTGTCAATCTTGCGCACCGGCAGCGCCTTGTGCTGAAAGTCGGTCGCTTGCAAAACCCGGACATTCTGCGCAAAATCGCGGATCTGGTAGAGCGTATTCCACGTAGGGAGTTGAACATCGCGTTCCGCTGTGGTCCCCGGAATATGCATGTGCACATGCAGTAGATGTTCGTAGGGCTTAGACAAGGAAATCGTATAGTCTACCGGCGCGGCAAAACCAGCAGCGGAGATAAGAAGGAAGACAAGAATTAAGAGACACCGATGAAGTCGCATGACAGAAATCAGGCAGATGCTCCGCTTTGATTCTTGAGCTGTTGTGGCAGCTTTTCGTAGATGCCGCCAAAGCCGCCGTTAGAAAGAATGGTGACCACGTCGCCTGGTTTCAATTCGGGAACAATCGCCTTCACAATCGCATCAGCATCCGGCAGTTCGCGGGCGGGTTTGCGCATGGTTCGCAATCGGGCAACGATTGTGCTCGGCTCCATACGTTCAGCTTCGGGAATCGCCTCTGGCCTAAAAACGCTTGCTATGACAACTTCATCGGCTAATGCCAGGCTGCGTACCAGGTCTTTTTCAAAAACTTTTCTGCGCAGTGTGTTGGAGCGCGGCTCGAAGATGGCCCACAACCGCCGCCCGGCATAACGCGTGCGCACTGCTTCCAGGGTTGCTGCAATTGCCGTCGGATGGTGAGCAAAGTCATCAATCACGGTAATGCCGTTGATCTCCGCTTTCACCTCCAACCGGCGCTTGACACTTTTAAAGCTTTGCAAAGCTTCGGCAATTTTAGCCGGTTCTACTCCATAAGAAGCTGCTATGGCCGCTGCCCCAGTGGCATTGAGCACGTTGTAGGCTCCCGCCAGGGAGAAGTCGAATTTCGCCCACGGCTTTCCCTCTCGCTCAACCGACCATGTTGTGCGATCAGGAGCAAAATTCAGGTCCACGGCGCGCCAGTACGCCTGCTCAGAAAACCCGTAAAACTCGACTGGGCTAAAGGCCTTGCTCACGCACTCTTTCACATTCTCGCTGCCATCATAGGCAATGATGCGCCCGTGGCGAGGCACCAGGTTCACCAGGTACTTGAATTCCTTTTTCACCGCCTCTAGGTCTTTGTAAATATCGGCATGATCGAACTCCACATGGGTCAACAGCAACGTGGTTGGCATGTAATGCAGGAATTTTGGCCCTTTATCGAAGAAGGCGGTATCGTATTCGTCTCCTTCCAGGATAAAGTGCTTACCCTGCTTCACCGCAAAACTGCTGTTGAAATTTTCTGCAATGCCGCCAATAAGAAACGAGGGCATAAGCCCTGCCACCTGGAAGATCCACGCTAGCATGGAAGTAGCCGTAGTCTTGCCATGGGTTCCAGCAACCACGATGGGTTCACGGCTCCGCAGAAAATATTCCTGAAGGATCTGGGGCAGCGAGCGCATAGGGATACGCTCATCCAGAACATACTCCAACTCCGGATTGCCCCGCGAAATAGCATTTCCCACCACCACCAAATCCGGACGCGGCTTCAGGTTCGCTTCCGCGTAGGGCTGGGCAACCGGAATCGAGAGCGAAGCCAGAAAATCAGACATCGGTGGATAAGCCGCTGCGTCTGAGCCCGTGACCTGCACGCCGCGTTGCTTGAGCATGCCGGCGAGCGAAGCCATGGCCGTACCACAAATTCCGATCAGATGAATGTGCTGCTTTTCCATAAACCATCAATTCGAGGATTACGAACCGCCCGACGCCGCGGCTATGTCTTTTTAACTATTACTGTGGTTCCTATTCTGTGATCCCCGTTTGCATCTTGTCATCCTGAGCGCCGTTCTTTGGCGCGAAGGATCTTGCGTTTTCTTGACCGACCGATACTGTTCTTTGGATACAGAAAAAACTAAACCGGCCTACGCACGCCTCAGCTCCGTTGCCGGTTCCAATATGGTAAAACGTACCGTGTCATCCACTACAAGCTTTGCACGCACACCGAAAGGCAGCGTGATATTAAGCCGGCTCACGTGGCCCGATGGCAAACCGTAGGCTACCGGAATCCCCAGATCGGCAACAATACGCTTGACTACTTCCATCAGCGTATAGCTCTGCGTAGTGTTCTGCACGCAATCCAGCATCTCACCAAAGATTATGCCTTGCACCCTCTGTAATTTTCCCGCGAGCTTGAGCTGCATCAGCATGCGGTCAATCTGAAAAGGTTTTGCGGCTACGTCTTCGATAAAGAGAATGGTGTCATCAGTTTGAATTTCGTAACACGTCCCTAGGGACGCAGCCAGCAAAGAAAGGCACCCGCCGTACAAAACTCCTTCAGCGGAGCCCGGTACGAGTGGCACCATTCCTTCCGCTGGTATCTCCCATCGCGCCTCTCCCCCAACCGCCGCATTCCAGGAGGAAAGCTGCACGTGGCCATCCTCACTGAAATCTTTCGCAACCATTGGACCGTGGAAGGTCACCATGCCGCATACATCGGTAAAATACGTCAACAATGTTGTGATATCACTGTAACCGACAAAAATCTTAGGATGCGCTTTGATTTTTTTCAGATTGAGCTTAGGCAGAAGATAGTTGCAACCGTATCCTCCGCGGGCACAGAGGATGGCTCGCACCTCATCACGCTCAAACATCTCTTCCAATTCGCGAACGCGGCGCTCAGCCGGACCGGCAAAATATAAGTCCTGCTCAAAAATCGAAGGTAAATAAAATGGCTTGTATCCTAGCTGAGCCAGGGCCCCGCAGCCAGCTTCGAGCTGTGCACGCTGTATGTTGCTCGCAGGAGCCACAATGCCCACCGTATCTCCCGGGCGCAAAGCCGGGGGCTTGACCCGTTTGGGAACCATAGAAGAAGAGACGGGAGAAGGCATTGGGGCTATCTTAAATGAAAAACTCGCCTCGGCAGACGAGTTGCGCCGGTCCAGTGAGAAAAACTTCCTGCTCCCAGCGCACGATTTGGGTTCCGCCTTCGGCTTCCACCTTCAATGGGGACTGGCATTTACCGGCGACGATTGCGGCCACCGCCGAGGCGCACGAACCGGTTCCAGAAGAGCGCGTCTCACCTACTCCGCGTTCGAAAAAGCGAACTTGAATATGGTCTTTTTTATTCGCGATTACCAGCTCAACGTTAATCCCATGCTTGAAGTCATGATGACATCCAACTTCAGCGGCTTCAGCCTGCCACCCTGGAAAAAATTCAGGCACAAAGATCACGAAATGCGGATTCCCCATCGAAACCGGAATGCCTTTCACCTCGCCCGAAGATAATTTGATGGAAAATTCGTCTCCCACCTGGGGCGCGCCCATATTCATCTCGAAGGTAAAGCGCTGGGCATCGCGGGAAACCAAGTGGCAGCTCTTAAGTCCCGCACCGGTGCGGATCGTGACCTCGCTCTTCCCTCGCTCTGCAACCAGGTACGCTGCGACACATCGGGTCCCATTTCCTGATATCTCGGCCTCAGAGCCATCGGCATTGAACAGCCGGATGCGAACATCGGCTTCATTACGGGAATCAGGGAACAGCCACTCCACACCGTCGGCGCCCACACCATCGTGCCGGTCGCAGATGCGGCGGGTGAACCCCGGGATATCAGCCGGCGCATGCATGCCGTCAATCAGAATAAAATCATTGCCGCAGGCGCTGGCTTTTGTAAAAGGGATACTTCCGTTGCGGGATACCGCACCACTGTTCATTATCACTACTCCCGGGCGCCTATAAATGTAATTCTGGATAGAAGAGAGGATTTCTTGAGCGCCTTCAATAGTGCTTGGTGCTCCTGATAGGTAGCGCATACGGTAAAGTGCAAGATGAAGCCATCTTTTTTGGGGGCAACCTGCACCGATTCCATGACCTGCTTCTCGGTCTCCAGGATTCCGTTGACTTCAGCAATCATGTCGTCGGATTTAGGGCCCACAGCTTCATAGGACATATGCAGAGGTTTGAAATTCAAACGCATCTCCAGCAAGCCCAGCAGCCGAAGCGCCAGCAGAATAATAATGGTGGCAAAAATGGCCAGCAGCATGAATCCGCCGCCGGCAGCCATTCCGATGGCCGCCACCACGAAAAGAGTAGCCGCAGTCGTGAGTCCCTGCACCGAGCCGCGTTCATGCATGATCGAACCCGCGCCGATAAACCCGATGCCGGTAATAATGTTGGCGGCGATGCGGGTATGGTCCCCGAGTTGCGGGTCCACCATCACTTCCGAAAGAATGGTGAACATAGCAGCGCCAAAACATATAAACATGTTGGTACGCAGGCCGGCGGGCTTGCGGCTGAGTTCACGCTCCAGGCCAATCGCACCCCCTAGAACTGCAGCCAGCAGCAAGCGCACCAAATTGCTGGAAAGCAACTGCATCGTCTCCACGCGCGTAAAGATGTTGTGCAACATACTTATATAAGAATCTTTCTGGCGGATTGTATCAAAGCCTGCTTCAGTGGCTATCCACTTTTATCTGATCGTTTTTCACTCGATAAAGGATGGCCTCCGGCTGCCCGGAAACCGCGATATCGGCGACCGGCTCAAGCTGGCTTAAATGCTCCTGCGCCGATTGCCATACCGCATCATCGCGTTGTGCTACTACGTAATCCACCCACCGTGCCGGATCGGCCAGCGCAGCCTGCCACATTCCGTAGTTGCCTTCATTCAGCGTACGACGCAGGGAAATTCCGGCTTGCTGCAGCGCACCAACATGAGTGCCGTTATACATGAGCAACGAGGCCTGCGGAGGAAGTTTGCTCAACTCAGCGGCAAGCTTGCTCTCGAAGTCCATGCGGGTCACGGCATTCACCCGGGCCTCGCGCAAGCAGATAGGAGCTGAACGCCAGGTTTGGACGTAACAGGCCAGCACCAGCAAGACCACAGCGGCGTTCGCCGCATACCGGACATACCTGCGAGTAATTCTGTGATTGATCAGACTGCCAACAGCGCCCAATGCCATCGCTATTGCCGGTAAAAGCTGCAGCCCATAACGGACGTTGTAATAGGAAAACGGGTTCCACACCGGCATAAAAATAGGCACTCCACCATAAGCAATGGAAAGCGAATAGAAGAGTAGGGGCAGCCAGAGAAAAGCCAGTATCCAAAAATGTTTCCCGTTGAGCAAAATCAGGACGCCAACCAGCGCGAGTAAAACCAGCGCAGGTTGCAGCAGCTTGCCTTCTCCCAGATTGAGGCGTGCATCTTTCCAGTAGTAAATTACCGCTGTTTTTATGTCATGGTATCCCGGATGAGGCAGCACGCCCGGCCGGGCTGTGCGTTTCTCAATGGCGCGTGCGGAATAGGGCCCGTTGGCAAACTCCAGCGGGTTCTTGTAGACGCGGAAATTGTAGGCAAACCAAAATAATGGTACGGCCGCAGTGAGCATCACAAAAAACAGGATTGCGAATTTCAATTTCTTGCGCAGCCAGGGGTAGAGAAAAAACCAGCTTGCCAGCACGGCTATCCCTACGGCCACGCCCAGAAACCACGCGTCGTACCGGGTGAGCATGGCGGCCATCAAAGTTATGGCGCAGAATAAAAGCGAGCGCTTTGTCCGTTGCAGCGCCCGTTTATGGTCTTCATCCGTCGCGTTCAAGACTCCGGCTTTTTTGCTCGCGGCCAGAAATTCGGCGAACCACACGATGGCCCATAGGGTCAGAGCGATCGAAAGCGATTCCGTCATCGCGGTCGCCTGCATATAGATCAAGTTAGGATTCAGCAACAGAACCAGCGCAGCAATCCATCCACCAGCTCTCTGGCCACTTGGTTGTTCTTCATTCAATAACCTGTTCCAGAATAGGCGCGCTATACCCAATCCGGCAAAGAGATAGGCGATCATGGAGACAATCGAGCCGCCAACTCCACTCTGCCAAAGCCATTGATTCATGATGAGAGGCATGGTCAGAATATGCGGAAGCGGCAGCCAGACAGTTCCCAACTGCAGGAACCCGGGAGTGCGCGAATCAAAGACCCGCCGCGCGATATTGATGTGGGCCACGGCATCGCCGTAAAGAAGGATCTCGCCCCGAAGGTAAAAATAAACCAAACTCAGAGTGGAAATTGCAACCGCAGAAGCTGCAAGCAACCACACATTCCTGCGCCCACTGGACTTTTGCACAGAAGCAGCCTGCTGCGCCCACGCAACTGATGTGGTTTCCATGAAAAGAAGTTACTCCAGATGGGTCATTTCGCGAAATCTCTGGAAGCGGCCGTCAATTTCCTCGCGCGTAAGCGAGAGCAGACGCTCCGTGCCAAAGCGCTCGACGGCAAATCCACCCATCACGCCGCCGTAAAACATGGCGCGCTTGAGGACGTCTGCATTGAGCTTCTGTTGCGAGGCAATGTATCCCAGGAAGCCGCCGGCAAATGCATCACCCGCGCCGGTGGGGTCGCGCACTTCATCCAGCGGCAGCGCCGGTGCGTGAAAAGGATGGCTGCCAAAACCGAACGCCCCCTTTTGAAAGAAGATGGTCGCGCCATATTCGCCGTGCTTGATCACCAGCGCTTTGGGGCCGAGAGCAAGAATTTTGTTGGCCGAGCGCAGCAGATTGTTGTTCTTGGCAAACTGCCGGGCCTCACTATCATTAATGATCATGACATCGATATCGCGGATGGCATGCGCCAGTTGCTGTGGCGCAGTTTCAATCCAGAAGGGATGCGAATCCAGGCCCACAAATTTCGCGCTACGCATCTGGTTGCGAACCTCAATTTGCAGCTCAGGATTAATGTTGGCCAGAAAAACGTATTCCGAATCGCGATAGCTGGCGGGAACCTTAGGTTTAAATTTCTCGAAGACGTTCATCTGCAGATCGAGCATCTGGCAATCGTTGGGGTTCTCGCCATACTTCCCTGACCAGTGAAAAGTTTTGCCGGTGGCGTGCTCGATGCCGGTAATATCAATTCCATGTTTGTGGAAAACATCTTCGTGTTGTTTGCCAAAGTCCTCACCCACAACCGCGATCACGCGGACCGGGGTAAAGTAACTGGCGGAAAGCGCAAAAAATGTTGCCGCCCCGCCCAGGCTGGCGCGAACCTTGCCATGAGGGCTTTCGATGTCATCAAGAGCGACTGAACCCACTACCAGGATGGCCATTCCTTAGTTTGCCCCCGCTTTTTTGTCCAGGTATTTATCAAGGAAGAGCGCAAGTTTTTTGCGGGTTGCGGCGGGGATTTTATCGGGCTGAGTCAGCAGAGCGTGCTGCAGCGCTGAGCCGCATTTACAGCTTCGAGTTTTAGGCATGGCGGCCACCGCGCGCCTCACGACTTCACATGCATTGCTGGCATTTTTGTTGAGCACGCCGATAATCTGCTCTACCGTGACCGAATCATGGTGCGGATGCCAGCAGTCATAGTCAGTCACCATGGCGGCAGTGGCATAGCAAATCTCTGCCTCGCGGGCCAGCTTGGCCTCCTGCAGGTTGGTCATGCCGATGACATCCATGCCCCAACTGCGATAAATGTTCGACTCTGCTTTGGTAGAAAACTGCGGCCCCTCCATGCACAAATACGTTCCACCCAGCTTCGATGTCACCTTGGCGCCGTCACAGGCGCTCTTCATCACTTTGCCCAGCTCGCCGCAAACCGGATCGGCAAAGCTGACGTGCGCCACCACGCCTTCCCCAAAGAAGGTCGAAACCCGGTGCTTGGTGCGGTCAAAAAACTGGTCGGGGATGACGAAATCCGTGGGCTTGTGCTCTTCCTTGAGGGAACCCACCGCCGAAAGTGAGAGGATGCGCTCCACTCCAAGCTGCTTCATACCATAGATATTGGCGCGAAAATTAAGCTCGGTCGGCGAGATGCGATGCCCTCGTCCGTGCCGTGCCAGAAAGGCGACATTGCGCCCTTCCAGTTTGCCCAAAACATAAGGGTCAGAAGGCGCTCCGAAAGGCGTGCTGATTTCAACTTCATGTACATCGCTGAAACCGGGCATGGAATACAAGCCGCTGCCCCCAATGATTCCAATTTCTGCCTGCTGCAAAGTGTTCTCCTGTGTGAGGTGTCGAATTGCTGATTATACAAAAGCGGAGTACTATGAAGCCCCATGCTGGGCTCAAAAGACATCGTCGCCTTCATTCCCACCCGGGACGCTCATAAGGCAAAGGAGTTTTATCAGCAGACGCTGGGGCTTCTCTTGATCAGCGAAGATGAATTTGCCGTGGTCTTTGACGCCCACGGAATCATGCTGCGGGTAACCCCTGCCCCGGAGTTCAAGCCCCATCCATTTACGGTTCTGGGATGGCAAGTCTTGGGCATTGAGAAAGTTGTCTCCGCTCTCCAGGAAAAAGGTGTCGTCTTTGAAAAATATGGCTTCATGAAGCAAGACGATCTCGGAATTTGGAGCGCACCCAGCGGCGCAAAGGTCGCATGGTTCAAAGACCCGGATGGTAATTTACTCAGTGTGTCACAGCATACGTGAGGAAAGCAGTTCTCAGTTCTCAGAAAACTCGCGGCGATTTGTGCGGATCGGTATTGGGGGCCCCCTGCTTGCTTGGGTCGCGGAAAAGAAGCCCTTAGCCTTTGGCTTTTAGCTTTTAGCCAAAAACAAGAGTTCACCGCAGAGGACGCGGAGGAACGCAGAGGCGTATATAGGCAAATCGCTCTGGCGACGGGATACTGCTCTTACGAATTTTCAAAGACCTAATGGGGCGTCATTCTAAGGGCTCCGTGGTAGACCGCTTTGCCCTCGCGCTTTGCTCGCGCTGTATCGGCGCTCACTCCGCGCTCAGCTTTCACATAAGGGCTCCGCAGCCAAACCAAGGCTGCTGCGCCCTCGCGCTCTGCTCGCGCTGTATCGGCGCTCGCTCCGCGCTCACCCTATTCCAAGTACGCCCTGCATTCCTTGGAATGCTTTTCAAACTCTCAAAGTCCTGCTACCGCCTTGTGCCCCTGAAGCGCACGGGGGCGGCCCGCTTGGTGGCTGTCTGGGGAACCGTGCCGGTCACGAAGCCGGGGTTGTTGAATTGCGGTCTTCTCCACACGGCATTTCGGGTGTGGCCACGCTGATATAACGAGGCCCCAGGCCGGGAGGGTAGTGCACGGGTGGATTTTCTTGCGGCGGAGGGGAGACCGGCTGCTCGGAAGGCGGGGCCGGGTCCACGGCGGAGTGGCCGTTTGGTTGTGGTTTATTGTGCTCATTCTGTGGCTGATTTTTTGCCTGAGCTTTTGCGTTGACGGCGGATTCGGGGCTGACGGTGTTCTGGCTGCCTTGGTCTGCTTGGGCTTCTTTTTTGTCTTCTGGTTGGTCTTGCCTGTTGGGTGGGGAGTAGGAGCTGAGGGTTTTCGTGCCTGGGACTTTTTCTTCGGAATGGGAACCGAAGTTGAAGTTAGGGGCGATCGGGGTGATATTCAGGCGGACGTGGTCATAGTGCGGTTTTTTACCGGAGCGGGTGGCTTCGCCGGAGGCTCGGCGCTGCTCGCGAGCTCGTTCTTTCAGGACAGCGAGCACGGAATTGCCGAGGTGACAGAGGAAGCGGCCGGTGCGCAGGTCCATTTCTCCAGTGCAGACGTAGTTGGCGATGTTTTCCAGAAGCTGGTGAACCTGGGACAGATCTTTCAGGGGGCCGGGCTTGAAGCCGGGCGGCAGGGTGATCTCGGGGGTACGGCTACGGATCTGGCCACCTTGCTTGCGGGCTGCGGCCTGTTTTTCTTTCTGGCCGGGGTCGTGGAAAAAGCAATATGGTTTGCCGGTCTGGGGATCGGCTTTACAGCGGCTGCCGTCTTCGCTGAAGTGCTGGCAGCGGGGTTTGTCATTGAAAAGTTCTTTAAAACCCATTTTTTGTACCTCCTTTCCGGTACATCGGACAGGATGGCACAGATTTGGGTGAAATGAACATTATGGTGCCATAGTGATATCATGATGGCACTAAAGAACAGTTTCAGGTTTCGAGTTTCAAGTTGCCCATCTGTTTCGAAGTCAGGACTTTCTCGACCACAATGAATTTGCTCCCACACGCGCTTGACGCGCGAGTGGGGCACCCGGCAAATCGTATGTAGACGCATGCGCCCTTCCTTGTCCTTGCGCCCCGCCGACCTGCTTAAAACGCCAATCGGTTTTGTGTCCTTGCGGTGATAACTGAACTCTGTCGTGTCATGAAGGACCAGAATAGGTTGGTCATCGACCGGCATCCGCAGTCGAGTTGACTGAAAATGCCCAGCCAGAATCTCACCTTCACCAACTCGATCATTCGAAAAGAAGCGGTATGCTGCCTTGGTATTGGCCCAGTCCTGACAGGCAAAGGGAATACTGCCACCTAAGTCTGCAGAAAGTTGTTCCGCCAGCTTTCTGAATCTCTTGCCCAACCGTACGTCCTCAAACTGGCAAGCTGCCAGTTCCTTATCCATCCATGTTTTGCTTCGGAAGACAACAGCATGGCTATCTTCCACTCTGGGGCGTAGTGACTCCTGCCGTTTCCTCATAGCGGCAGTCCACCACCTCCATCTGTAGCCCATAAGTGGCGACCTTGAGGCCGAATCTCTCTTTACAAGGGTTGCTTTACTGTACTGTTAAGCCTACCCGTGTATCACGCTTGAGCGGACCATGCCCGGTTTGGGCAATCCCCGTGATCGTGAGCTCATAGTCGCCGGGCGGAACGTTGTCGCCAACAGCGACACGTAGATACGCGTCTCCCGAGTCTTCAAGAACCAGGGTACGATTTGGAGCAACAGAGGCCTTGATCCCCTGCCGCAGACCACTGACACGTAATGGCAGGATTGCCTGAAAACCGTTGATGGATTGGATGATGACAGCACTGCCTGCCTCGCCTCCCCGACGTACTGAAAGGTGGCCTTCTGTTGTTCTGATTGAAAAATCAGGCCGTCCTGTGTAGATCGTCAATTGAGTGCCGGTAAATTGCGTGATTCTCGCGCCCTTGTCGTTGCCCCAGATGGATAGATAGAACTTGTGCGGTTGTAGCCATTTCTCGCTCGACGAGATGTGAAGTATAGATTTGCCTGATCCCGTGATCTGGGCAGGTTCGAAGCTACCGGTAATGCCCTCAGGGGCGAAGCCTTCAGGCGCGATGGCTATCATGCTCAGTGCTACTGTGCCTTTGTATCCGCCCATCGGTCTTACAGTGACGGAATAATCGGCCTTGCCGCTGACGAGCAATCTTTGCTCTCCCGAGACCTCCAGTGAGAAGTCCGGCTTTGGCAATGTGAAAGCTGACGTGCTACGCTCGGTTTGCGCGGAGCAATCGCAGTTATCGACAGCAGGTAGACTGATGCGGGGTTTGTCCAGAAGCCCAAAAAACGTTTCGTCAATGTAGACCCGATCCCCTGTGTGTATTTGCTGGTATTCGGCGGGGGTGAGCAAAGAGGTCATAGTACGCATAAAGTCGTCGTTGCTCTCAGGGCCGTCCAAGGAGACATTGCTCAAGGAGAAACTATGACAACCAATATGCAACACGTAGGAGCTATTTCTGACTGGGAAAATTGCATTGCTCCTCAACTTTATTTTCACGTAGGGCTTGCCCTCGCTAAATACTTTTCGAATGCCGATGATTCTGTTTCCCTCACGGGCTGCCATTTCTTCTTCCCAACGGTGCTTGAGCGCCGTGGCAGCTTGCTTTTGCCGCTCAACATCCAGCTGTGCGGACTGCTGGGCAGTGCCTGAACCGCAGATGCTGATTCCCAGCAGGAAAGTCAGCGCTCTCAAGGATGTTGTCTTCATGTTGATTCCTGCCGCGGCTCTGAATTAGGCACACGAAGGCTAATCTTGCCGCGACTTTGGAAGAACGGCACAGCCGCGGAATCTTGCAGTAAATTTTCCTTTCATGGGGGCATGATCTGACTACCCGGAAATCTGTCTCCTGGCGTTTCTATTTCAAGCTCGCCGTGGGCGAACTGGGGGTCGTCATCGGTACTTCAACTTGTGGGTAATTGAAAGGCTCACCAGACGCTTACAGACGTCGGCGCTACTCACTTGCCTGCCGTTTTTGCCTGCTGGGCCATGCCTTCCCACACCGCCTTACTCAACTCCGACTGGGTTTTTGCGTCAAAGCTCTCCAGCACCAAAACTGTGTTGCCCTGCTGCTCGATTGAAACCAGCCCTTCATCTGTCTTCCAGTGAGTATTAATGCCAGGTGGCGAGGCGGCAGCGGCCTTGGCATCGGGCTCGACATTTGGCTCGGCATTTGGCTGGACATTTGGCTGCTCCTGGCTGGCAAAGCGATAGCGTTGCAGCAGGGTGGAGATGTAAGCCTGCGCGAACTTTTGGGCGCTCTCCGGTGATGACCAGCGTGAAAGATAGAACAAAGCAACGGACTTGGTGGTTACCGGCTCGGCTGCTTTCTTTTCAGCCTTCGCCTTGTCAGAATTTTTATCCGAATCCGCAGATTTCGGATCGGGAGGCTCATGCTTGAGAGCGGCATAATACGCTCCGCCACGCCATTCGTCCGAGAGCTTCTCTGCCAGCTTTTCGTTGGTGAATTGCTTGAGCAACACCATGACATCAAATTGGCCGACCGATCCGACGTCGTAACGCTCATAATCCTTGCCTAACAGCGAAGCCATGTGCGGCAACACAAGCGGCTCCAGCTTTTCGCCGGCAAGATACGCTCCAGGGTTCATAATCTGGCGGCTGTTTTGCGGAGGATTTTTCAGCGCGCCGGCGTAGGCAAGCCCTGCGCCTCCCTTTTCCAGGAGCGCCTGCACAAATCCCAGGCCGTAGCGATACGGGAATCCAAGGGATTCGCGCATGTAGAGCGGAGCATTGGCGTAGATCGGAGAATCATCGTTATTGGAAATATTTTGCTTCAACGCCTCAACAAAGGCGGGGGCTGAAGTGACGGTTTGTCCCGAATCCCTCAGGATGTAATCAATCAGCACGGCCATCCCCTGCCCTTCCACCAGCGCCTGACGGGCGGTTTGCTCTTCGTCGCTCTCGATATCTACCGCGTCCTTGTCGGGTGTCTGCCCTGATTTCTTGATTACCTCTTCGGGATTGCCTGCCAGCCACTTCTTCAAATCGAAGTTCTGGTCCTGGAGGGCGTGGGTGAGTTCGTGCGCCATGACCGGTTTTTGCTGCTCGGCAGGGATCCAATCCATCAGGTAGACGGTCTTGTCTTTAATGTTGTAATAACCTGCAACCTGCTCGCGCATCATCGAGACCATATAGGTGCGCAGATCAAAATTACGCGGCAGGAATCCAAATTTTTTCAACACCATCTCAGAGCTTTGCAGGCGCTTGGCGTCTTCGTCATCATTCAGGCGATCGCTCAGGCCTTGCGCCACCTGGTCGCGGCTGCTGAGCTGACGTTTCACGCTATGCCGAATGAGCAGCTTGGTGTCGTCACTGGCGAACCGCATAATGTCGTCGAGTGAACGAAAGAGTTCATCCGCCTCTTTTGGCGAAAGCTTGCTCTCAGGCTGCGCTTGGGTTGCATGTGCCGTAGCTTGCGCCACCAGCCAGTTGGAAGACGCCAGGCAAAGCAAAAATACAAAGAGATAAATCTGGCTAAAAAACCGGTAAACCGAAGTTTTATAATGGGAGCGGTTGCAGATAGGGGTCATTGGCAACTGGTTGAGTACCTCACCATCATATGTGATTGCCAGGCCTTTTGCTTTGCAGAATATGGAAAACTCCGAAGGCGATCTCCGACAGCAGGCGCAAAAGTACTTCCACCTCGCCTACGAGCGCCAGATGAACGGCGATCTCGATGAGGCCATCACTCTCTACACCCGTTCCATTGAGACCCTGCCCACGGCAGAGGCTTACACTTTTCGCGGCTGGACTTACTGCTTTAAAGAAGACCTCAACCACGCCATCGCCGATTGCCTGGAAGCCATCAAGGTAGACCCGGAGTTTGGCAATCCGTATAACGATATCGGCGCTTACCTGATTCAATTAGGCAAGTGGGATGAGGCCATCCCATGGCTGGAACACGCCATCAGCGCAAAGCGCTACGAGTCGTACTACTTCCCGCATTTCAATCTCGGACGTGTCTATGAACACAAGCGCGACTGGAACAAAGCCAAGAATTACTACAAGCGCGCCTACGAGATGAATCCTCAATACGTGATAGCGTTGCGGGCGTTGAAGCGTCTTGAAGGGAGCTGGAATTAGAAGCTTAACCACAAAGGACACAAAGGAATAACTACAGAGGACACAAAGGAAAAGCAAGAGTTGATTTCATAAATATCGCGGAGAGCTTCGTAGAAAACCGTGGCCTTTAACAAACCCCACTCTAAGTTTTCCTTCGTGTTCCTTTGTGTATACCTTTGTGACCTTTGTGGTTAAGCTTTTCTAGCGCGGTGAAAGCGGAATCTCCACCGTCAGCAACGAAAACGGCGCGAGCTTGATCGGTTTGCTCGCATTGAGCCGTATCTTCTGCAAGGCTATGGATCGGCCCGCGAGTTCTGCACTCAGCGGGGTTTCGTTGATGCGGCCCAACAACTCAGGCGGCAGATCCGGACCGTTATGATCGGTCGCAGCGGGAGCGGCAAGCTGCCATGCGTCCGTCTCGCCTTTAACTCCGGTGAAACCTTTGATGTTCAGCTTCACATAATGCACTTCGGACCAACTGCGGTTGATGAGGTTGACGAAAAGGCGATTGCCTTTGTCGTTTAATGCCGCCACCATTGTCACTTCGGGAACGTTCTTTTCTTCGGTCATGATGCCCAGCGCCGGCGTGTCGTAGGTTTCCCCGCCGGTCACCGTGGACTTCACGAGTTTTGTGCCGAAATGCTGGCTGAAAAGCTGCAAGGCGTAATAGGGCGCCTTGGGTTTGCCGTCGAATGCGACCCAACCCATCGGCGTGCCGTCGGTAAATTTAAAATAATTGGCGATACGCATTTTCGGATGCGAGACGAACACCTGCAGCACCCGCCCGACATAGACGGCGCTGCCCATCGTCTTGATCCGGTCAAGCCAGGTCGGATCGAGCTTGAATGCGTAAAGCGGACCCCACTCTGTCACCGCGATGCCGATATCCTTGCCGGCTTGATATTTGCCGATCGTCTCTTCGATACGGCTCAAATTGCGGTCAATGGCTTCGGGCGCCGCCCAGAGCGCGCGGTAGACATCTTTTGCTTCCGGCTGCCTGGCTTCGAACAACATGGGGAAATAGGCGTTATGCACGGCGACGTAATCGATATCAGGCGCGTCGGCTTGCAGCAACGTCTCCAGCCATTCGGGATAAGGCAGGGTGATGCGGCTGGCATTGCTGTTGGCGATGGCAATCAGCGCGATTGTAGGATCAACCGCTTTCATCGCGTGGGCATACTCCTTAAAACGCGCCGCATAGACTTGCGGATTTACCGCGACCTTAATCACCCCTGGGTTCCCCGGCAGATAGAGCTCGTTACCGACTTCCCAGTAATGCACCTTGATGGGGTCCGCAAACCCGTCTGCCTGGCGGCGAGCATTGCCAGAGGTATTGAAATACTCCACCCATTTTGCAGCCTCTTGCGCCGTTCCGGTTCCGGCATTGACCGTGATGAGCGGCTCTCCTCCTATCGCCCTGGCAAAACGAGTGATTTCCGGAGAGCCCATGATGTTCTTTGAGGTGCCGGGATCGGTGAAATGTTTGGTAATCAGTCGTTTTTCCAGCGGGCCGGTACCATCTTCCCAGTGGTAATAGTCGGAAAATGTACCGCCGGGGAAACGCAGCAGAGAAATGCCTTCATTGCGCGCGGCTGCTTCCAGATCAGAGCGGAAGACGCCCTTGTCATCAATAATGCCGTTGCCGTTATTGAACCATTCGATATTCGTGCCATAAAGCGTGCGCGGAATATCCCTGATATGCGTTTTCGCATCCACCTCGCAGAACGTATCCGCCGTTATCTCCGGTGATTTTGTGTCCGCCGGCGTTCCCGCGGCGGCGAATTCCCATGCAAAAGAAATTGTGCAGACAAGAATTGCACATACAAATGCGGATTTGACTGTCATCACTCTCCCATCCAGCTTTAGTTTTCCTTTGTGTTACTTCGTCCACCTTAGTGCCCTTTGTGGTTAAGCGTCTTAACCGGCTTCGGTTGCGATCCACGCCGCACACTCTTTCGTTCCCAAATTTCCCCCGACATCTGCTGTTGTCTTTTTCTGCCGCACCGCTTCAAACACGGCGGCGTTAATATGTGCCGCCACTGTATTCAACCCGAGATGATTCAGCATCATAGCTGCCGTCAAGATAGCTCCAATTGGATTTGCCACATTCTTGCCCGCCAGTGGCGGCGCCGAGCCATGTACTGGTTCAAACATTGAAGTCCTTCCGGGATGAATATTGCCGCTGGCCGCCATCCCCAAACCGCCCTGCAAGGCTGCCCCGAGGTCGGTGATGATGTCGCCGAACATGTTGTTGGTCACAATCACCTCGAACTGGCGTGGATCGCGCACCATCTGCAGGCACAGCGCATCCACGTACATGTGCGAGGCTTCGATGTTTGCGTGGTCTTTCTCCTGCGCCACCTCTTTGAAAACCCGCTGCCATAATCCGTGCCCGTAGCTCAGGACATTGGATTTATCGGCCATCAACACCTTTTTACGCCCATGATTGCGCGCGTAGCTGAAAGCGTAGCGAATCACACGCTCTACTCCCTTTCGCGTATTGATCTCCTCCTGCACGGCAATCTCATCGGCTGTTCCCTGCTTAAATACCCCGCCGACGTCGCAGTAAAGGCCCTCGGTATTTTCGCGAATCACGGTAAAGTTCACGTCTTTAGGTTCCACGCCCTTAAGCGGCGACAGAGCTGCATCGAGCAGCGTTACCGGACGGACATTGGCGTACAGGTCCATCTTGAATCGCATACCCAGCAGAATCTCCTTGGCATGGATATTCGTAGGTACGCGCGGGTCGCCCAGCGCCCCCAGCAGGATGGCGTCGAAATCACGCGCCAGCATGGCAAAACCATCCGCCGGAATCGTCGTCCCATCTTTTAAATAGCGGTCGGCTGACCAGTCAAACTGGGTCATCTCCACCGGGGCTTTGGCTGCCTGAATCACCTGCACGGCGGCGGCGATGACCTCTTTGCCGATACCATCTCCGGGTACGACTGCAATCTTCTTTTTCTGCATCACGAGAAAACATATCAGGGGATGGAGCGTATGACCAGATTATTCAATCCGGCGATTTCTGCGTCCCGGTGCGACTATTTATAATTAAATGTTCTGCATGGAATTGAAGACCCCACTCTACGACACACTGGCCGGTTCCGGCGCACGCATGGGCGAATACCGTGGTGTGCAAACTGCACTGGGCTGGGGTAATGCCGCTGCGGAGTTCACCACCCTGTATTCAGGGTGCGCTGTTTACGACCTCGGCTGGCGTGCCAAGCTGACCATCACCGGCGAAGACCGTGTACGCTGGATGAACGGCATGGTCACGAATAATATTCGCGATCTTGCCCTCAATTTTGGAAGCTACAATTTTCTATTGAATGCCCAGGGACGCATTCAAGCCGACCTCTATGTTTACAATCGAGGTGAGCACTTGTTGGTGGATACCGATGCCTGGCAGGCATCCAAGCTTTTGGAGACCTTCAATAAATACATCATTATGGATGACGTCGAGGTCTCTGACACCAGCGGCAAACTCACCAGCATAGGGGTTAGCGGAAAAAAAGCCGCAACCCTCCTGCAATCTCTGGGTTTGAAAGTTGGATTGCAAGCTTTGCAAGTACTGGATACAGTCGTAGAAAATGTTGGAGTCTCACTGGTGCGTTCGGACCTGGTGTGCACAGATAAAGACGAGGGTTATGAAATATGGATGTCACCCGACCACGCCGCCACAGTTTGGAAGGCTTTGGTTCGAGCCGGAGCGCAACCAGTTGGGGCGGAGGCGGTTGAACTTGCCCGGGTTGCTGCAGGTCTTCCGCGCTACGGACAGGACATCCGCGAGCGCGATCTGCCGCAGGAGACGGAGCAATCGCGGGCGCTCAACTTCCAGAAAGGCTGTTATGTTGGACAGGAAATCGTTGAGCGTATCCACTCCCGCGGGCAGGTGCATCGTAAATTTACCGGATTTCGTTTCACCGGAGCCGCTCCTGCTCCGGGTGCAAAGATTGAATCTAATGGAAAGGAAGTGGGCGAGATCACCAGCGTTGTTATGCTGCCCCTGGCCAGCGAAGATCGCACCATCGGCTTGGGCTACATCCGGCGCGAAGTTGGCGTCCCTGGCGCCGAAGTAACAGTGAACGGCGCACGCGCCACGGTCAGCAATTTGCCCTTTGAATCCATATGAAAGAAAAAAAACAAGAGCCAGAATTCGTCGTAACCGATCGCCGCAAATTCACGGACGAGGGCCAGCTTCGCCACGAATCGGCAGAGCCTACTGCAGAACAGGCGCCGGAAACTCCGCAGGCTTCAGCGCCCGCTGCGCAGCCGGCCGCAGCTCCGCCAGACTCTACCAAGACCGCGCGGGTTGAGCATCTGCGGGAAGCGCCTCCGGTTACCCAGTCCGAGCACGAAGCCCAGAGCCGCGAATACTCCGAGGGAAACAAGCGCCTGGATGAAGTTCTGCGCGAAAAAACCGGAGGCCGCACCCAGTCTCTGGAAATGACCTTTGAACGGCTGATCGCATCCCTCTACATGACCGCTATGTTGCAACTCGGACTCATGGCACCCGAAGGCGAGCAACCACGCGCCGATATTCTAGGCGCACGCCAGACCATTGACACCATCGGCATCATCAATGAAAAAACCAAGGGCAACCTGACCGTTGCCGAGCAAACTCTTTTGCAGCAGTCGTTGTTTGATTTGCGCATGGCCTACCTGGAGCTCACCAATGCAATCACTCGTCCCCCAGAGGGCGGCGCAAAAGAAGGCCCTGGCGGCCCTGGCTCTATTCTGGGTGCCAAGAGGTGAATGCCACATTAACGGTCCTAGGCAGCGGGACTTCCATGGGCGTCCCGACCCTGGGCTGCACTTGCAAGGTCTGCACCTCACCTGATCCCCACGACAACCGGACCCGGCCGTCAATCACTGTTGCGTACGATAGCCACGTGGTCTTGATTGATACCACTCCAGACTTCCGCGCCCAGGCCATCCGCGAGAGGCTGAGCCGCATAGATGCCATCCTGTATACGCACGCCCACGCCGATCACATACTCGGGTTGGAAGATGTTCGTCCCTTGAGTTTTCGCAACCCAGAGAAGATTCCGCTGTATGCCTATCCGGAAACGGCCGCACAAATCAAGAATTCGTTCAACTACATCTTTGATCCTGATCCGGATTACACCACGCTGGCGCGGGTAGAGCTGCGTCCGCTGAACGGCGACCTGGTTTTGTTTGGAGCGCACTTTCTCCCGGTCAGGCTGCTGCATGGCAAAGCTGAAATTTACGGCTTTCGCTTTGGCCGCGCCGCTTATCTCACCGACTTCAGCGAGATTCCAGAAGACTCAATGTCTCTGTTGCGCGATTTGGATATTTTGTTTCTCGACGCGCTGCGCCACCGCCCACATCCTACGCACTCCAACGTGGAGCATTCGCTGGGCTTGGTCGAGCAATTGCGGCCCAAACGGGCTTTCTTTACTCATATCTCGCATGATCTAGGCCATGAGGAAACCAATGCTGCTTTGCCGCCCAACGTCAGGCTCGCCTATGACGGGTTGAAGCTGGAGTTTGAAATTTACTGAGACCATGCGCATCTTCCACAATCTCGCGGAAGTGCCTGCTGATTTTGGCAGCACCATTGTCAGCGTCGGCAATTTTGATGGAGTGCATCTCGCCCATCGCACGGTTTTGCAGGAGGTAGTAACGCGAGCCAAAGCGCAGCACCTAAAGTCTCTCGCCGTTACGTTTGAGCCGCACCCTGTCCGGATTTTGCGCCCAGACTCTGCGCCCAAACTGGTCACACCTCTGCCTGTTAAGTTGAAGCTTCTGGAAAAAACCGGCTTGGATGCAACGCTGGTGCTTCCCTTCACTCGCGACTTTTCCATCATTCCACCGCGCGAATTTGCCCAGGAGATTCTGCGGCAGCAGCTAAAGGCAGAAGAAGTCCACGAAGGCGCTAATTTCCATTTTGGACACAAAGCAATGGGCAACATCGAGCGCCTGGTGGAATTCGGAAAGGAATTCGGGTTTGAAGTCGTCATTTACCCCGAGCAGAAGATACGCGGCATCACCGTTTCCAGCAGCCAGATTCGCACTCTTCTCGAACGGGGAAACGTAGATCGCGCGCGGCATCTTTTAGGACGAATCTTTTCTATAGCCGCCACTCCCGCCGCAGGACGCGGATACGGGAGCAAATACACCGTGCCCACCATCAACCTGGGCCCTTATGAAGGGCTGGCTCCCGCCCATGGAGTCTACATCACACAAACCGTTATTAACGGCGAATGCTTTGATTCGGTCACAAACGTCGGTAATCGTCCAACGTTTGGGGCTGATTCGTTTGCGATTGAAAGCCACCTGCTGAATTTTCATCCGATCGCGCTTACCCCTGAAACGCCGGTAGAAATCTTTTTTCTGCATCGTCTGCGCGATGAGATTAAATTCCCTTCTGTTGAAGCCTTGCGCGCGCAAATTGCTAAAGATGTGCAGCGCAGCCAGCGTTATTTCCGGGCTTTAAAGTCGTTTTCACGAAAATCATTTTCTCGCCCGTAAGTAAGGAAAGCGGTACAATCTGCGCTTTGCCTTCAACTCATGGCTGCAACCTCTATTTCCTTTTCACAAGTCACTGCCGTCCAGCGCCGTACGCTGATCGCCGCGGCCCTGGGCTGGCTGCTCGATGGTTTCGACGTCATGCTGTACGCGCTGGTCATCACCGCCATCGTGAACGACTTCGGCATCAGCAAGGCCACAGCGGGCAAGATAGCCACGCTCACTCTGCTTGCTTCCGGCATTGGCGGCGTATTCTTCGGATGGATCGCCGACCGCATCGGCCGCACCAAAGCGCTGATGCTCAGCATTCTTACCTATTCTCTCTGCTCCTTCGCCTCTGGTCTTGCCACCTCAGTAGCCATGCTGGCGGCATGCCGTTTTATTCTCGGACTTGGCATGGGCGGCGAGTGGAACACAGGAGCAACCCTAGTCGCCGAAACCTGGCCTACCGAGCTGCGCGCTAAGGCCATCTCGGCCGTACAAAGCTCCTGGGCGCTCGGCTACGCTGCGGCTGCTCTGGTCTCAGGCATTGTTCTCAAGTACTCCAACTGGCGAGTGGTTTTCTTTGTGGGGGTCCTGCCTGCACTGGTCGTCTTTTGGATTCGGAAAGATGTCCCTGAATCCGAAATGTGGCTCACCCGCAAGCACGGAACGACAGCCACGCCGCAAATAGAGTTTTCCGAAATCTTTTCCCGCCCTTACCTTAAAACGACCATGGCGTTGCTGTTCATGAATTTCTTCGGCATGTTCGCCTGGTGGGGATTATTTACCTGGATTCCGAGCTACCTGCAGCTTCCGGTCTCCAAAGGCGGACGCGGCTTCGACGTTGGCTTGATGACCATCATGCTGGTCGCGTTGAATCTTACCGGCATGTTCCCTGGATACGGAACCTTTGGCTGGGTTGCGGATAAGTTCGGCAGAAAAAAATCCTGCGTGCTGTACACGCTCTTGGCCTCGCTTTTGGTGTTGCTCTACGCTCGCGCCACAGATCCTCGCACGCTTCTGCTGCTGGGCACGCCGGTTGCATTCTTCGCCACCGGATTTTTCTCCGGGTCGGGGATCATTGGCAGCGAGGTCTATCCCACGCGCATTCGCGCCCGCGCTCTTGGCTTCACCTACAACGGCGCGCGTACGATAAGCTCAATAGCTCCGACCGTCATCGGATACTTCGGACAAAAATATGGCCTGGGCAGCGCCTTCTATCTTTGTTCCGCATCATTATTTCTTTCGATGCTCAGCGCCACACAATTGCCGGAAACCAAGGGCAAGGTTCTGGAATAAAGTATTTCCGCGCAACCCAGCATTCAAACCGATACCGGAGTTTTTTTCGATATAACGCTGGTGGTCGTTGGTACCTGCACTACCACGGTCGCCGCCAACACAAGCACGATTCCAATGATCTGCCAGAATCCCAGGTGTTCTCCCAAAAATGTAGCGGCAATCAGAATCGTAAAGACAGGTTCCAGGCAACTCGTAACGATGGTACGGGTAGGGTCCAGATGGCGTAATCCAGCGTAGAAAAACGAAAATGGAATCAGCATTGAGCTAAACGCGAACGCTGCCATAAAGATCCATTGCTGACTGGAATAGTGCGCCGCTGCAATCTTCCACGGCGGATTCACTACAATCCAAAATAACGACGCTCCCAACAGGGCGTAAGCAATCACCTGCCAGCGGTCATGCGAACCGAGCAGGGTTCGTCCGTACACGGTATAAAAACAAAACGAAAATGCCGCCAGCAAAGACGCCACAACGCCCATCCAGACCAGGTGCACGCCTTGCTGTCCTACAATTCCGATCACCAGTGCGATTCCCAGCACGGCCGCAACCACAGCAAAAACCCGGGCCAGGGTCACGCGCTCGTAACCGCGTGAAACCATATAGAGCAGCACCCAGACCGGCGCAGTGTATTGCACGATGATGGCAATGGAGACCGACGTCGCAGAAATAGCGTAGTAATAGAAATAGTTTGCGGGCGCTACACCCAGCACGCCCAGTCCCATGCAACGCAGGGCATCTCCACGGCCGATAGCAAAAGCTTTCTTGCCTCGCACGAGCAGCAGCAAAGAGGCAAGCACGAGAAAAGCGATTGTCACCCTGCTCTGCGAGAGAATCTGCACATCGAGTGGCTGCAACGGGGGCAGACCCCAGAGGCTATGTCCGCTGAAGACGGCCTTGCCTGAATTAGCGGAAACTCCCCAGCACAAGGCGGCCGCCGCGATGTAGAAATAACCGCGCCAGGGATGAGGACTCTGCAGGCCCGCAGATTGGGAATTGTTTACGTCGTTAGTCAGAGAGCATCTTCTCGAGCCGTTCGGGATCGAAACCAATCATCACTTCTTCATCCACAATGATTGTGGGAGTCGAGTTGCTTCGGTATTTTTCCACCAGATCGCGTACCGCGTTTGGGTCGGTGCGCACGTCGCGTTCTTCAAAAGCGATTCCCTTGACCTCAAGGAAAGCTTTCACCCACTCGCAGGGTGCGCAGCCATCCTGGCAGAAAACGACTACAGCTTTTTGCTTCATAGCGCATCAGACTAACAAATCGAGGCAAAAGATGCAGAATTTATGCCAGCTCAATCTCGCTCGTAATCTCTGCCGTCTTCTGCAGCATGGCAGAAACCGAGCAATATTTTTCCTTGGAGAGCCGCACGGCATCCTCCGCCGCCTTCCGCGAAACCGCGCCGCTGATTTTGTAGATCAACTTGATGTTGGTATACACGGTCGGCGGTTCGCTCGCGCGCTCTGCCTCAGCGTGGACATCCACTCCGGTAAAGGGCTCACGTTTTTTCCGTAAAATACTGACCACGTCGGTCGCCGTGCATGTGCACAAACCAATCAACACCAGCTCCATGGGCCCCACAGCGGTATTACGCTGGCGATCGGCATCAATCACCATGGCGTGGCCGCTGCCGGCAATTCCTGTAAAACGTTCTCCGTCGGTCCAGCGTGCGCTGGCTGTTACGTGTGACATTGATTTATCTCCGGTTGTCGGTTTGCGGTTCGGGATGAATTAGCACTTTGAAAAGCTCGGGGGCCTCCTGCTTGAAACGGGTCTCCAACGCAGTAGAAATATCGTGGACTCGCGCCAGCGGAAGCTCATCCGACATGGTGCAGTGGCAT
Organism: Terriglobales bacterium; assembly: GCA_035487355.1. Taxonomy (NCBI): domain Bacteria; kingdom Pseudomonadati; phylum Acidobacteriota; class Terriglobia; order Terriglobales; species Terriglobales bacterium. Next base: position 72,980 of record DATHMF010000016.1, read on the forward strand.
GAAAGATACATACGGTCGCGCACACGTTTGAACACAACGTCGTGCATGTCGACCACCTCCGGGAATTCGCGCGCGATGTTCTTGAGGCGCGTTTCCAGGTCAGCGTTCTGCTGCATCCGGTCGCCGGGCTCAATGGTAGAGGGCTCGCTCTCGATATGCGTCAGAATGGAAGAAATTTCAGGCACATCCCGGCGCATCTCGCCTTCAATTTGGGTCACAACGTCATGCGCGCTTTTCAGGCTCAGGGTTTCAGCCAGCTCCAGGTGCTGCTCCACGTGCAGCTTCCCTTTCAGGTCCTGCACGCTGACGTCATGCACGTTGAGATTATTGCGCGCCGCAACCGCACGGATACGGTCAAATATATTTTCTGCGCCTGTCGGCCGGGCCAGAGAGTGCACAACCACGTCGGCATCGGGAAGGACGCGCCGCACCGCCTGCGTGACCATGTCGGTGATTTGCTCCGAGCGCTGGAAGGTCACATTGCGCCCCAGGCCCACGGAAAGATCAGCGAAGTATTTGTTCCCTCCGCGGCGGATTCGGGCCCGGTCCACCTCCAGCACTCCGTCAATCCGTGCAACCTCGTTCATAATCTGGGAGCGTACACCCGCAGGAGCGGCATCGAGCAGTGCATCTATCGTCTGGCGTGCCAGCCGCGAGCTGACATACATTACAACACCGGCTACAAACAGCGCCGCCACCGTGTCGGCGTTCTGCAGTTGGGCAATTTGTAACCTTCTCCCGGCCAGAACCAGCAGCAACCCGAGAATGACGACTCCGCTGGAGAGAACATCAGTCCCAAAATGCAACGCATCTGCCTGCAAAGCCTGGCTCTGGTATTTATCGGCAATTTTCTTCAAGGCACGGGAACGCCAGACATCCACGATCATGGAAAAAATCATCACCACAAAAGCAACCCTTGTCGGTTCAATCTCCACGTGGTGGTAAAACAGGCGGCGAATTGCCTCCCAGATAATCCAGACACAAGTCAGCGATAAAAGACCGGTTTCAATAAAGGCAGAAAAATTTTCGACCTTGCCGTGTCCATATTGATGGTCAGCATCTGCTGGTTTGTCCGACACACGCACCGAGAACAATGTGATCAGGGCAGCCACAAGGTCTAACCCGGAATGGGCCGCTTCTGACAGAACACCCAGACTGCCGGTTGCCAGGCCTACAACCAGCTTGAGGCCGGTAACCACTACGGCTGCCGCCACGGAGTTGCGCGCCACCGTGCGCTTTTCCCGGCGCATAACTCGTGCGCTATTTTGGACCTCGGCTCGCGGCATCCCTGCATTATCGCAATTGCCCGCCCACTGTGGCCAGTTTCACAGAGGCTAGAGCCTTGTTTTGGCTGCGGAGCCTCAGACTCCCGTTTGTGCTAGGATTCTCATTCTGTTTTGATTCCTATGTTTGATCCCCACGGAGGAAGCAATGTCTCGTTTGTTTTTTAACCTTATTTTCATTCTTGCGCTTTCTTTAAGCCTGGCTGCGCAGGACTCTAAACCAGCCAACGCCAGCCCTGCGCCTGCTCCAGTTCCAGCAGTTCCGCCTGCCCCGGCAGCCGGAAACGCGCAATCATCACCTGCAAGACCCGTAGCTCCCGCGCCAGGGAATGCAACTGCGGCGCCCGCACAACCGGAAGCTCCTGCGCAGCCTCCTCTGCCTCCCAGCACTCCGGTTATTACATTGAATTTTTGCCCAGGCGCTGCCCCGTCCAACGCTAATGCCGCTGCGAATGCTCCCAAAACTACATGCAAAAAAGTAATCACCAAAGCGGAATTCGATAGGGTCCTTGACGCCGCAATTCCACGCAGCCGCCGACCTGCGGGTGGTGATATTCCTTCGCAAGTCAAAGAGGCCGTAGCCAAGGAATATGTAAACATGTACATCATGTCGCACGAGGCTGAAAAAAGGGGCCTGCAGAATAAAGACCCACTCATCGAGGAGATGCTGCAGTTATCGCGCATGCAAGTCCTGGCCATGGCTTTAAACCAGGAACTGCAGGAAAACACCAAACTCTCCGATGCTGAAATCGAAAAGTATTACAACGATAATCCTTCAGCCTTCGCAGAAGTATCTCTGCGCCGGCTTTATATTCCCAAGCCCGCTCCGGCTCCCAATCCCACTTCAACTCCGGCGAACCCAACTGCGGCTAATGCAAATGATGCAACCCCAAAGCCGGCAGATGCGGATGCTTTAAAAGCTGCCGCTGATAAACTCCATGACCGCGCCGCCGCAGGCGAAGATCTGGACAAGTTGGAAAAAGAGGCCTTTGATGCCGCTGGCACAAAGCAAACGCCTCCGCCTACTCAGATGGGGAACCGGCGCCATGGCATTCTGCCTCCAGATCAGGATGCACTGGTCTTTGCTCTGGATGCAGGCGGGGTTTCAAAACTGTTCGACAATCCTGGCGGCTGGTACCTTTACAAGGTGGAATCCAAGCGCACCCTGCCTCTGAGCGACGTCAAAGAAGAGATCCAACGCAAGTTGCAGCCTGAAAAATTGAAGGATGCTCGTGATGCGATCACGGGAAATATTAAGAGTGATCTCAATGAAAAATACTTCGGAGGAGCGCCAACCTCCGGTCCGGCACCGGCTTCTGGGAAAGCCCCTTCGGCTCCGGCTAATAATGCAACTGACGAGCCCGCGTCTGCTCCGAAAACGAGCAAGGCAAAAACCGCCAACAATATAGTGCATAAAGCTCAGCCGGCAAAAACTCCGGCTGCTGCCAATGCGGCACATTGATTTAGCTCTGCAACTACTTCTTAGCTCTGAACAAACCCGCGATGCCGAATGAGTAAGGTTTCCATACGGCATCGCGGAATCCTGCTGCACGCATCCTCTTCAGCATCTCTTCAGGTTCGGGAAAGCGTTCTACAGAAGCGGGCAGATAGGCATAAGGCCCGCGAACGCCCGATATCATGCTGCCAATAAAGGGCAGCACACGGCGGAAGTACACGCGATAAATCTTCCCCAGCAATCCCTTAGGCTCGCCGAAATCAAGAATGCCGATCTCGCCTCCCGGCTTCAGCACTCGCAAAATTTCTTGCAGCCCGGCATCGTAATTGGCGAGGTTGCGAAAGCCGAAGGCCGAAACCACAAGATCAAAGCGCTCATCAGGCAATGGCAGTTGCAGCGCATCGGCCTCGATCAGCCGGATGTTTTTCGCCAATGTTTTTTTTGCCGCACGTTGCAGCATGGCATGAGAAAAATCCGCACCAATAATCGGCGATTGCAAAACTTCCCCCTGCCGCAAAAGCGCCAGCGTCATATCACCCGTTCCGCAACACAGGTCGAGCACCCGCGCCTCGGGTTGTTGAAGAATATGCTTGAACGTACGCGCCGTGCGCCACCACCAAAGCCGGTCAACATTGCAGGAAAGTACGTGGTTCAGCAGATCATAGCGCGGCGCAATGGCGGTAAACATCTCGCGCACCGCCTGCGACGCTGCGCTCTGGTCGCCCGCGCCGGCAGGCGCAGCTCCCACAATATGTTCGGATTTGGCAGCTTCGGCAGGCATCATGCGTGTGAAAGGTAACGCAGCTCATCCACCGCCTGCAGCACCGCCTTTTGCGGCACCTCGCTCGAAATCTGCACCTTCCCGATCTCGCTCGGCAAAACAAAATGGGTCACACCATTGGCGGTCTTTTTGTCAGAGAGAATCCGGCGAGCAATGTTCTTGCTGCGCACTTCGACTTTAGGCAAAGTGGCGTAAGCCAGCACCGAATTGATGATCCGCTGCGCGGTTTCTGCGGAAGTTTTTTGCATCGCGGCTGCGATCATCGAAGCCGCCACCATGCCCCAGGCGACTGCTTCTCCGTGCAGGAAGTAGCGGTATGAGGTTTCCGCTTCGAGGGCGTGGCCAATGGTATGGCCAAAGTTGAGGATACGGCGCAAATCGTTTTCCCGTTCGTCTGCTTCTACGACTTCAGCTTTGACTCGAATGCATTCCGTGATGAGCCATTCCAGCGCCGCAGGATCGCGTGCCAGAACGCGCTCACGCTCTTTCTCCATGAAATCAAAAATTGCCGCGTTGCGGATCACCCCGCACTTCAGGGCCTCATACAGTCCGGAGCGGTATTCACGCTCCGGCAAAGTCGCGAGTGTGGCGATATCGGCCAGCACCAGCCGGGGCTGATGAAACGTTCCCAAAAGATTTTTCCCCGAGGCCAGGTTGACCGCGGTTTTGCCGCCGACAGAGGCATCCACTTGTGCAAGAAAGGTAGTGGGCACCTGTATACAAGGGATGCCGCGCATATAGATTGAGGCCAGCATTCCAGAGACATCTCCCACCACGCCTCCGCCCAGCGCAATCACAAACGACCCGCGGTCCGCCCCCAGCTTTACCATTTTCTCGGCGAGCTGTTCCACCGTGGAGATGTTTTTGTAGCGCTCACCATTGCGCATCTCCAGTACATGGAATTGAATTCCCTTTTTCTTCAGCGAACCCAGCAGCGTCTTCTCCCAATGTTTGCGTACAGGCGGAACTGTGACCACAAAAGCTCGCCCGCTGCCGCTGGCACGTCCCAGCGCAGCAGTGATTTCATCAGCAGCAGAGCTGAGCAGACCGCTGCCAATAACTGCTTCATACGCTTGTGGCTTTACCCGAACCGATACTCGATGCACGCTTTCATCATAACGTACAACTGCTTTCATAAATAGTTTTTGAATCCGCAGCTACGAATGAAGGGATGTCGCGCCTCTGCTAGTGCTCATAAAAGACCTGCATCTTGAGCGAGGCGCTTGCGCCGAGTCGAAGGACCCCGAGGATATCTCCATCGCCATGCCGCCGCAAGGCATTCTATGAAGAACGCTGGTAGCAGCCTTCTTTTGGCTGCGGAGCCCTTAGATGAAATGCTACCATCGAATGTTGGACTAATTGGTTAGACTAGCTCCGTCCATGAAATCCATCCCCAAGGAAACAGACTTCATCGTTGTAGGAGCCGGGGTTGCCGGTCTGCGCGCCGCTATCGAGCTCGCGGAAGCCGGACGCGTGTTGGTGCTGGCCAAGCGCGAACTCAGTGAATCCGCTACGCAGTATGCCCAGGGCGGCATCGCTGTCGCGTTGAGCGACGAAGATGATATTGGACTGCATCTGCAGGATACGCTCGATGCCGGCGACGGCTTATGCAACCCTGAAGCTGCCCGCGTGCTCGTGGAAGAGGGGCCGGAACGAATCCAGGAACTGATTGATTGGGGAACCGCCTTTGACCGCCATGGCACCAAGCTAACCTTTACCCGTGAAGGGGCCCATAGCCGCTCCCGCGTTCTGCACGCCCATGGCGACTCCACCGGACGCGAAATTGGCAGGGCGCTTCAAGCCAAAGCCCGTACTCTGGCCAATATTTCTTTCAGCGATTTTGAATTCAGTACCGATCTTTGGCTGCACGACGGCCGCGTGAGCGGAATCGAGTTGATCGATGAGTCTGGAGGAATTCATCGTCTTAAAGCTTCAGCAGTTTTGCTGGCCACCGGCGGCATCGGACAGGTTTATAGCGAAACCACCAATCCCCCGATTGCCACCGGCGATGGCGTTTCCATGGCCTTTCGCGCCGGCGCCGAAATCAGCGATATGGAGTTCGTACAATTCCATCCCACTGCTCTCTACGTAAAAAACACTCCCCGCTTCCTGATCTCCGAGGCTCTGCGCGGCGAAGGTGCAAAGTTGCGCAATATGGAGATGCTGCGTTTCATGCCTAAGTATCACGAGATGGCGGAGCTGGCGCCGCGCGATGTGGTGGCGCGCGCTATTGTGCATGAGATGGAGGTCATCCCCGCACGCGACCCCGTGGTCTACCTGGATCTGACCCATTTGAGCGCAGAGCGCATAAAATCGCGCTTCCCGCGTATTTACGAGACCTGCCTGCAATACAACATTGATATCAGCACAGATATGATTCCGGTTCGCCCCGCGGCCCACTATGCCATGGGTGGCGTACGTACTGATCTCGACGGCAAAACCAACCTGCCCGGGCTGTTCGCCGCCGGAGAAGTTGCCGCCACAGGTGTCCATGGCGCCAATCGCCTGGCGAGCAATTCCCTTTTGGAAGGCGTGGTCTTTGGCGGGCGCGCGGGCAGAGCTATGCGGGAGGCTTTGCACCTGCAAAAAAATACATCCACTCTCGCTTCAACGGAAAACAAACAGCAATTGCACCACTCCAGCCCAGACCTAAACCCAAAACAACTTGAAACCCACATTCAGGCGCTGCGCAAATTGATATGGCAAGATGCAGGCATCGTCCGTGACGGCAAGAAGTTGCAGCATTGCATTGCTGAGCTGAAGAAAGCGCAAGACCTTCTACCCCAGCCAAAATCCCGGCGTGAGTGGGAAGCCCACAACATAGCCATCAACGGCATGCTGATCGCCTGCTCTGCTCTCGCGAGAAAAGAAAGCCGCGGAGCACACTATCGCACCGATTTCCCTCAGCACAACGACACTCAGTTTAAGAAGCATTCCATCATGCATGGCCCAGACATTCGCTTCGCCTAACTAACTGTCTTTTCTTTCTGTTTCTGCGGAAATATGAGCGACGCTGCAACCGAAATCACCAGAATGCCGGCCACAACTCCCAGCGCCCAACCTGTAGGGATAACAAAGTAATGAGAGAGCAGCATCTTGGCTCCAATGAACACCAGAATGACGGCAAGCCCTTCGTTCAGATAATGGAAAATTTCCATCATCCCTGCCAGAGCAAAGTAGATGGAACGCAGTCCAAGAATGGCAAACACATTCGACGTATAGACAATAAAAGGGTCCGGGGTGACCGCCAGCACTGCCGGAATGGAATCCGTAGCAAACAGGACATCTGTGGTTTCCACCACCAGCAGCACAAAAAACAACGGCGTTGCCCATAGCTCAGGTCCACGCCGGACAAAAAACTTGCTGCCTTCGAAGTTTTCTGTCACCCGCACAAAACGGCGGACCAGCTTGAGCACCGGGTTCTTCTCCGGGTGGACCTCCTGCTCATCTTCCCTGAATAGCCGGATGCCGGTATAAACCAAAAACGCGCCAAACAAGTAGATGATCCAGGAAAACCTTCTCAGCAGAGACACGCCCAGCACAATGAAAATACCGCGGGTCACCAGCGCGCCGATGATTCCCCAAAATAGGATCTTGTGCTGCAGCTCATCTCCAACTTTGAAAAAGCGGAAGATGACCAGGAAGACAAAAAGATTATCTGCGCTTAAAGACTCTTCAATAAGATAGCCGGTGGTAAACTCCAGCGCCTTCTGGCTGCCTCCGCGATAGAACACCAAAGCAGCGAAGGCAGCCGCCAGCAAGGTCCAGAAAAGGGCTCCAGCTATGGCCTCACGAAACTTGATGGCGCGCGGCTTGCGATGCAAAACCAGCAGGTCCAGCGCCAGCAGCACCAGAACACCGGCGTTAAAGAAAACCCAAAACCAGATTCCCTCGTTCATGCGCTCTGCCGATTGTACAGAAAGCGCTACTCTGCCAAACCGTGAATCCGAATTTTTCCATTGGAAGACAATTGGCCGGTGCCAAACGAGATGGGTAGAGACGTAGCTGGCTACGTCTCCAATTGGCATCTTGCAGAAACCTTCGCTTAGACAAGAGCCCAAGCTGAAGAGGCCTTAGCGGGTCATCTGCCTCTGCGTACCTCTAGCATCCTCTGCGGTTTAATTTTTTGCGCTAGTGCTATTTGGCCGCCGCGAGTTCAGACTTCTTTTTGTCGCCCTCAAAAAACTCTTCAATCTCTTCCAACGTCTTACCCTTAGTCTCAGGCAGGAAGAATGCCGCAGTGATGAAATAAATTACGGTGCACGCCGCAAACATGAAGAACATGAAGGAGTAGCCATGTTTGCCTACCGTGGGCAAAAAGATTGCTGCAATTGTGGTGGATACCGCCTGGTTAATCAAGAGCGCGATGCTCATGCCGTTCGAGCGAATGCGCGTGGGCATGAGTTCAGAGAGGGCCAGCCACACGCAAACCCCAGGGCCGACCGCGAAGAACGCCATGAAAAGATAGAGCGTGATGGCCACCAGCCAACCATTCTTCTGGCTGGGCACAGGAGTAATCAATGCAGCGTCAATCTTGAGCGGGGCTGTTCTTGCCGCCTCAAGGTTGGCAGATGGAGACTTGAAAAATGCTTCCACCGCGCTGCCGGGCAGCTTGCGTTCGATGCTTATCGGCTTTGCCGCAACGTCATTGGAAATAGCGACGCTGGTAGCATCACGAAAGTCCCCATAGGAGTAGATAACCACGATTGACGATGGACGGCCACTGATAACATTACCGGCCTCGCCTTTTGCGGCGAGCAGTGAATCAGCCGTCTTCTGATCGAAAGGCAGAGTCAAACTCTGATCTGGGGTCACCAGTTTCTGGACCGCATCTTTAGCATCCACCTGCTTTTGCTCTGTCCTTTGGAAGAGGATGCCCGTACATGCCAGCGAAATAATGATGCCCGCAGTCCCCACCGAAAGCAGGAACTTGCGTCCTTTGCGGTCCACCAGCGCAACCGCGACCATGGTCATTAAGAAATTGACGATGCTGAAGACCAGGTTGCCCCAGTGGGCCTGGAAGTCGGTAAGGCCTCCCTGCAGGAGAATCGTGGTGTTGTAGGCGATGATTGAATTCACGCCTGTGAGTTGATTGCAGGCCAGAATAATGCAGGCCATGACAAAGGGGATCACGTACTTGCGGCGCAACAGTGATTCCTTGATCTTCTCCCCTTTTGAGCCCTTGGCGCTTTCCGCGGCAGCGGTTGCTTCCATCTCCTTGAGCTCGGCGGTTGCCTGCTCTTCGCTGCGCGAACGAAGAAGAGCAGCATAAGCTGCCTCCTTCTTGCCGCGACGGAAGAGCCAGCGCGGAGATTCAGCCACGATAAAGCTGCCGATCACGAACACAATGCCCGGCGGCAGAGAAAACCAAAAAGTATTGCGCCAGGCATGATCTTTGAAGACAAATATCTGGGCGGCATCGCCAAGTTTCGTAATGAGATCCAGGCGACCACTGAAATACAAGGTAATGCTGGCTGCGACCACAAAGCCGAAGGTCAACATCCACTGGAAGATAGCGGTGCCTTTGCCGCGGCTTGATGCGTTCAGGCACTCCGCCAGATACAGAGGAATCACCACCCCGATCAGGCCGGCGCTGGTGCCTTGCAGCAAGCGGCCGAAAACCAGGGTCCAATAGGTGTGAGAAAGCGCAATCATGGGAATGCTGATCACGAACATGATGCCGCTGAGCGCCATCAACCATTTGCGTCCCATCCAGTCTGCCAACAAGCCGGCAAACAGAGTCGAGATCACGCTGCCCAGCAGTACTGCGGCGACAATAAAAGAAAGCTGGCTTGCATTGAAACCAGAAGTGGCTTCAAGGTAGGGCAATGCGCCCGAGATAATGCCCACGTCTACTCCGTACAGCAAACCACCAAGCCCTGCTACCAGCAACAGAAAGCGGTTATAACCGACCTTGCTTTCACCTAAACTCTGGCTCATATCTTCGATTCCTTTTCAGATGAGATTTCGGCTGCTGTCCAGGTTCGCGGCAAAAATGCGCAGCCACAACAGCCCGATTGAGGGGTGGTGAGCTTCACTATTGTTTTCCCTCCGCTTGACGTCCGCGATTGCTATTGAGCCAACCGGACCACAGATCAAAAATCTTCAACTGTTCGTCCAAGTGGGTCTCCTGTAAAAGCTGTTCTATTTGCTTGCGGTTCTGCCGTGTGCCAAAGCGCTGCGGACTGTCGGCAAGCTCGAATGCCAGCGCCGCTGCTATGGCCACGTGTTTCTTCAACTGCACAAAATCAACTTTGTCGTAGGTATCGGAGGTGGCGTGGTAATTCTCCAAGTAATTCGCTTCCTTCTGGTTTGCTACAAACGTGGGCACGCCCTCCAGCAGAAAATCGAAATTGTCAGTTCCGACAAAAGCGTCGGTGGTGAGACCTGTGGCTTTCCACTGTTGGAATGGTTTAACCAATTCCGTGGCCGCGGGGAGCAGTTCGTTGCGTCCTCCCAAAGAGAAACCCGTGGTCGCTCCCGTACCCTCATCAAAAACGATGGCTGCAACCGCGTTGTCGAGTTCCTTGCGATGATCGTGGACGTAAGCCCACGAGCCGAGCGTTCCCTGCTCCTCGCCAGAAAATAGGATGAACCTGATCGACCGCCGCGGCTTCAGCCCGCTGGCTTCGATCGCGCGCAACGCGTCAATCACCAGCGCCGCGTTGCAGCCGTTGTCCAGCGCGCCGGTGCCCAACTCCCAGGAATCCAGGTGCGCTCCCAGCACCACGAACTCATCCGGTTTCTCGCTGCCGCGAATTTCGGCAATCACATTGTTGCTTTCCACCGGACCACCAACTTGATTAGGAATGCTCAGGCTTACTTCTACTTTCTGCCCGACGGCAATTAGGCGACCGATACGCTCGCCATCCTCGCGTGCCAGCAAAACCATGGGCAACGGCGCAAGATTTCCATTCAGCGTGTTGATATGACGATAGAGGATGTCATGCTCGCGGGTGGCAATAAAAGCGATAGCCGCTGCTTTTCCATGGACTGCAGCTTCAATAATGGATGGCGCTTTGAGATATTCCGCGAAAAGATCGTCCCAGCTTTTCAGCACATCGCTGTGCACTAGAATAATCGCGCCCGCAATGTTTTTTGCATTATGGAAGTTGGCCAGGCTGCCATCACCCACGTCCACTACACGCGCGCGCACCAGGCCGCGCAGAGGTGGCGCCCACGCAATTGAAACCGCCCGGACTTTGAAATCAACCGGCGCGACTACCCCAACCTTGGTTGCGCCTTCCGTCCAGGAAACAGGCAGGGTAAACGGTTCAACGTGGACATTCTCTTCGCCCGCGTTCTTAAATGCATCCACCGCCCACACGATTGCCTTTTGCATCGCCGGAGTACCCGGAACGCGTCCGCCGACCTCGTCGGTCAGAACGCGCAGGTTCTGCTCCAGGGCCGAAGGCTTGAGAGCCTCTGTAATGATCTTGTCGGTATCGGCTGAAGATTGTCCCCAGGCGGCAAGAGGCAGCAGCGCAGTCAAAAAGAGTGGAAAACAAAAGCAAAATCTGCGTGAAAGTGGAAGTGTCGTGTTGGCTGCAACAAGATTCATGACTGTTCTTTACGCAAGTTTGGCCACAAACCGAACCCACTGGTAAAATAAAGTTCTCCGCAACAGGTTGTCTGCTGCCTGTCACGTGGGGCTATAGCTCAGCTGGGAGAGCGCATCGTTCGCAACGATGAGGTCGTCGGTTCGATCCCGACTAGCTCCACCAAAAACCTTACGAGTGTTTTCAAAAACAAGTTTTGCAAGATCACGATTGAACCACACCGGCCAACTAACATACCAGCCAAAGCTCTTCTGCTTTGTATCAGGGCACGGCTTCAGCCCCTGCGAATCAAAAGTTTATCGCCTCTAAAGATTTTGAAACGCTTTATAAACTTTGAATCAACCGCACATCTTATCTGAATCTGCGAATCCGCAGTGTGTGCCGGTCTGAGCGATAGAGGCCCAGCACGTAAAGAATAGCTTTGCCTTGTGTGGAATATATGATCTGGCGAATTCTGAGCAGCGGCGCTCCTCGCGTAACCGCCAACAGCTCCGCTGTTCTAGGATCGGCCGCTGTTGCATCAATCTCTTCATCCGCATGGGCCAGTTCGAGCCCGTGCTCGCGCTCCAGCAGTGCAAACAACGAACCTCGTTCCAGAGGCACCCGCGCCATATTAGCGAATTCGTCCGCGGGAAAATAACAGGTTTCGAGGGCAAACGGTTCATTGGCCGCTTGTCTGAGCCGCTCTACCATCAGCAGCCGGCTGGTGGCGGGTAAAGCCAGGCGCGCCGCAATGTCATTGGCGTTATCGATGACACTCGAACTCAAGACTCGGGAGCGCGCCGATAGTCCCCTGCTCGCCATCTCCTCGCTCAGGCTTGTTAATTTGTTGAAGTGAATTTTGGGTGGAGCGACAAAGGTACCGGATCCTCGCCGGCGCTCCACCAGACCTTCGCGTTGAAGCTCTGCCAGAGCATGGCGTGCGGTCATAAGACTCACACGATGGATTTTCGCTAGCTCTCTCTCTGAATCCACGGCATCACCAGGTTTGAGCAGCCCTTTTTCGATCCGCTCTCGTATCGTGCCCTGGATTCTCTGGTAAGCCGGGGGCCAGTTGCCATTATTGCGCGCCAATGTTTCGCCTCTCTATCTTGAAGGTCAAGGGTCAAGCCATCATGAGTGCTATGATGCTCTTTGTAAAGGCCAACCTGCTATAGAGCAGATAAGCCCATTATTAAGTCATAGTTGGGTTACAGGTGCTCAATTTTTCCCTTGACAAATGTCCCAACTGCTATATAGCTTATACCAATTCACAAAGAGAGGCGCAAGTCCTCATTTATAAGTCCGAGGTTCTTGGCAGTTTCTCATAACTAAAAATTTTTCAAGGAGGGTGCTGTGAGACAGAAATCCGATTCAATAAAAAGACTTGTATCAATATGTACTCTATTCTTCTTAATTGCGTTCCTTATAAGCGTGCCCGCGTTGGCTCAGGAAGTTACGGCTGGCATCACAGGCACCGTCGTCGATCAGGGCGGCTCGCCGGTCAAGGGCGCAATCGTCACGGCAACAGACACGGATCGCGGAACATCCTTTTCCAGCGAAACGAACGACACCGGCGCTTTCAATATTGCGCGCGTCCCGGTTGGAACTTATAAGGTCAAGGCATCGTCTCAGGGATTCCAGACGGCAGTTTATCCGCCGTTCACTCTGGTGCTGAATCAGACCGCCCGCCTCGATTTCAAATTGAAGGTTGGCCAAGTCACAGAGTCGGTCGAGGTCACAAGTACCGCTCCGGTGCTTCAGACCGAAACCACTGAACTCAGCACGATTATCGATGCACGTGCCAACACTACTTTGCCTCTGGCTACGAGGAACTATAACCAACTTAGTTTGCTTGCTCCGGGTTCTGTAAGCACCAACCCCGGGTCCTTCACAGGTGCCCAGGCCTCATTCCAGGTCGGTCGTCCTTACATCAACGGTAACCGCGAGCAGACCAACAACTACATTCTGGATGGAATGGATAACAACCAGATTGACAACAACGATGTAGCTTATGCTCCCAGCGTTGACGCCATTCAGGAATTCAACCTCATTACCCAGAACGCATCGGCAGAATTTGGCAACTATCTGGGTGGTGTGATCAACGCCAGCATTAAGTCCGGCACGAACCATTATCACGGAGATGTCTTCTGGTTTGTCCGCAATGATAAGTTCAATGCCAACACCTGGGCCAACGGCCTCACTCGTGGCGGCCCTTTCACTCCTGGAGCCACAAACCGGGATGGCACCGGGCGTAAACCGTTGCTGCGTTGGAACGAATTCGGCGGAACGGTTGGCGGCCCGATTATTAAAAATAAACTGTTTTTCTTTGCAGATTTTCAGGGATCGCGCTTTGATCAGCCCGGCACCAACCAGCAATTCACGGTCTTCACCGCCAGAGAACGAACTGGTGATTTTGGAGAGTTCTGCACTGCCGGATTTACGGGCGGTATCTGTAACAATCTTGCCCAGCAGCTTTACAATCCTTTTTCAAGTGCGAATCCGACAACTCGCACCCCATTCTTGAACAACCAAATTCCTGCCGGCCTCTTCAGTCCAGCAGCTCGGGCTATTCTTACTTCTGCGCTGTATCCCTTGCCCATCAATGGGGGCACACAAAATAACCAGACCAACTTTACGCATAGCAATACCAACACCAATCAGGGCGACTTCAAAATTGATTGGACGCCGGGTGAAAAAGACCGCGTTTTCTTTCGGTATTCGCAACAAGGAGTAACCAACCCAACCACCAATAGCCAAAAATTGATCGGCGACACGTTGAATGATTTTCCGCTTCAAAACGGCGTAGTGGATTGGACCAGGACAATCACTCCCTCGGTAGTCAATGATGGCCGCATCGGCATCAGCTACTTCCCTGTTACGCTTGGCGTGTCGAACCCCACTGGCCAAAACTTGGCCCAGGTCTTTGGCATTGCTGGTGTACCTGATACGCTTCTGCCTCAATTAAACCTGAGCGGTGGCTTTATAAACGGAGCTGGTAATTTCGTCGGCAACAACGATGCCAAGAACCAGTTTGCTGATACCGTAATCCAGGCTGAGGACACCGTAACCTGGACCGTCGGCAAGCATACATGGCACATTGGTACGCAGCTCTTCCGCTATCGCACCAACATCTTCTATCCCGGTAACGAAGGTTTGGCTGGTCAGCTCTTCTTCAACGGTCAATTTACCAGCCGTGGTGCCGCCTCGCCAGGCATGGGTGAAGCAGACTTCCTGCTGGGACTTCCGAACCAGATTGGACTCGGCTCAGGCGCGGGTTCTCGCGGCATGCGCAACCTCATCTATTCCGCATTCGCGCAGGATAACTGGCGCATCACCAATAATCTGACTTTGAATCTGGGCCTGCGCTACGAACTCACCACCGCCCGGCATGAAGTCCATGATCTGGCAACCAACTACGGCCTTTTGACCGGCCAGGTTCAACTGGCTGGCCAGAACGGAGCCAGTGAATCCCTCTATAACACCTATAACGGCATCACCAACTTCCAGCCGCGCATCGGCTTGGCTTGGTCGCCGGACTTCTTGAAGAACACGGTTTTCCGTGCCGCTTATGGCATCTCCAACTTCGCCGAAAGCACTGGCACCAACAACCTGCTCTTCCAGAATCCGCCGTTTACCATTCCTCACAATGTCACTTATCTGACGACGCAAGCTCTTCCAGCTACAACTCTGGATCAGGGCTTCTCGTCATTTCCCACTGCGGCCTGCACGCCTGCGGCAGCGCTTGCTTCAGCGCCTGCGTGCTTCCAAAGTTCAACCCTTCACGCCTTTGACCCCAACTTCCGTCCTGCGGTTTCCCAGCAGTGGAACGTTAGTATCCAGCACCAGTTTGGGCGATCAACAACTCTCCAGATGGGTTACGTTGGCCAAAGAACTCAGCACTTGGTGGATATCTATCGGGCAGACCAGTTGGTGTTAAACCCGAACGGTACTACTTCACCGAGTCCTTTCCTGTCTGGGAACCCGACTCTTAAGGGTGAAGCTGGTTTCGTTAGAGTCACCGAATCGGGCGCCTTTGCCAATTACCATGCATTACAGACAGTTTTTCAACAGCGCCTTTCAGATGGGCTCCAGTTCCAGGCCAACTACACCTTCTCAAAATGTCTGAATAACTCCTCGGGCTTCTTCGCTCAATATGGCGATACCCAACCTGGTAAGACCCAGGCGGGCAACGATTACTTCTTCTTCCAGAACACCTTCAACAAGAGAGGGGATTATGGTCTGTGCCCGAATGACGTGAAGCACGCCTTCAATGGTTACGTTAGCTATGACCTGCCCTATGGGCACGGTCGCAAGTTTGGTAGCCATGCAAATGCTGTTCTCAACGCCATTGCTGGAGAGTGGCAGGTAAACTCCATCTTTAACTTCCACACTGGGTTCCCGATTACCGCTCAAGGCCCTGACAATTCCGGAACGGGCTCAGTCTTTCCTCGTGCAAATTGTCTTTCAGGTGTTTCTCATGATGGGTCGCAGCGATACCTGTTCGGTCCTACCGGCCTTCCTACAGGCATTCAATGGCTTAACCCTGCCGCAGTCACGGCCGCTCTGCCTGGCACCTTCGGCAATTGCGCCGTTGGCAGCTTCCGTGGCCCCGCCTTAACAACCGCTGATCTGAGTGTTTCCAAGCACTTCTCCATCACGGAACGACAGGACCTGGAGTTTAGGGTTGAAGCCATCAACTTCACTAACACCCCAATCTTCGCAGCTCCAGCAGATCGTGTTGGACCAACCTTCGGCCAGGTTACTCAGGCCCAGGGAGAACGCAACGTTCAGTTCGCTTTGAAATATCACTTCTAACCTGACGCCTTTCGGTCAAGTCAGAATTAACCTTGCGGAACCGTTACCTTAACCGGTAACGGTTCCGCATTTTCTTTTAGTGATATTCTGGCGCAGAGTGTTAAATCGCAGTGTAGTGGTTCAGTTGACGTAGCGCCGGCGTCTCGCCGGCTGTTGTGTCGGTGGTCTTGTCTTAACTCCTGTGGATAGAAATCTAAAACTGTATAACCACCAAATCACACAGAACCAAACCGCATATATGTGTAGATATCAGTTATGTTGTCATGCATCACCAAACACCCTTTGGACGGCATTTGCAGATATGATTGGCCTCATAAAACCGGCTTCTGCACCGGTCGTTGGCAAGGCCACGTGCTTTCGATTGCTGCGATCTTGGAAGAGAAGACGTGTTGAGTGGCCGAGGCAAGGCATTGACCAACCAAGCCGTCTAGGGGAGGTTGAACTTGAGGTGGTCTCAGTCGCAACTTCTCAACTTCCGGATCGCCCGTTATGCGTTCAAGTGGAACCGGACACAGTTCACTTCTCGTCGAAGGTCTCTGACCTCTTCGCTAGTCAAAGGATTTGTGTCTCTCTTTGGCTCTGTGGAGGTTTTACTTCTTCGGACTTGGTGCGACCCCACCGGGAACGGTTCCTTCGAACTTCAGGATGAGCCCTTTCCTTCCAACGGCCCAGCCGCGGTGCGCGTCCGCGAAGCCGATCGTGTTGGTGTGCTCCTCGTTCATCTGCTCCCAGTTCTTTCCTCGATCAATCGAGTAGTCGATTCCGGTTGGTCCAACCGCGAACACGGTGGGACCGGGCGTGTCCGGCACAACCGCGACACCCCAGCGGTATCCCGCGGGACGGTGGCTGCTCTCCTTCCAAGTCTTGCCGCCGTCGTCACTGTAGGCGGAATTTGGCTTCACAACCTGCGGATGATCATAGTCTCCGCCGACGATCACCAGCCGGTCGGCATCCACGACGGCGATCGAGAAGACGCCCTGGTTCAGGCCGGTGACGAGCGGCGCCTCGGAGGCGGTCCACGTCTTGCCGGAATCGGCAGTGTGGAAGACGCGTGATGCGTTTTCGGTCACGAACCACGCCCGCCAGTTTTCCTTTCTCCCTTTCTCCTCAGCATACGTTGCGATGCAGGTTCCAGAGGCCGGCGAGCCTTCACCGTTCTTTGCCGGAGGTATCGTGTTCGACTGAAGCGGCACCCAGTACGCGCCGCCGTCGGAGGTTGTCAGCAGCTCGGGCTTACCGTCCAATGGGTCGCCGACCACGATGCCGTGCGTCGCGTCCCAGAAGGCCATGCAATCGAGGAACGCCTTCGGGTTCTGCTCTGTGTATTCCAGCAACCAGTTCTTGCCAGCATCCGTCGTCTTGTAGATGCGCGACTCGTTGCCCTTTCCGATCGACAGCAGGTAAGCGGTCTCGCCGTCGATGGCGTACACGTCGCGAAAGTCGAGCTTCTCGGCCCCGGCGACCGTCCCGGCCTGCCACGTCTCGCCGCCGTCTGTGGTACGAACGAATGTCCCGCCCGTGCCGCTGACCCAAACGACGTTACCGTTGACGATGCTCAATCCGTGCAGGCT